>JASJDO010000114.1 GCA_030065115.1 Rhizobiaceae bacterium
AACAGTCGTACATATTTCCCCTCTACCTTTACCCAGCAGAAGACGACCTTGATCAATCCATTCGGGTAAACATGGACCCCAAAATTAGGGCTGAGATTGAGGCTGCGGCAATGGGTGAGTCTAATTCTGAAGTGGCATTTAAGAATGAAGGTGTCTTAGAGAACGAGCCTGACATCACGCCCCGATACGGTAATGATGGCCGTCCTAATGAAGTGGCGATTTTCGACTATATTTATGGCGTGTTGCATTCGCCGGATTATCGCGAGACTTACAAAGAGTTTCTCAAAATCGATTTTCCACGCATCCCTTACCCGCCATCACCGGAAGTCTTTCGACACGTACAAGAAAAAGGCACGCAACTGCGTCGTCTGCATCTGATGGAAGACGAAGCAATCGGCGAAACACCATACCCGTTTGAAGGCGAGGGCGAGAGCATTGTTGATATGCCAAAATATGAAAATGGCGGTGTGTTCATCAACGAGGCCCAGTATTTTGCCAACGTGCCGGAACTTGCCTGGAATTTTTACATCGGTGGCTATCAGCCGGCACAAAAATGGTTGAAAGACCGCAAAGACCGCACACTAGATTTTGACGACATTTTACACTACCGGAAGATCATCAAAATTCTTTGCGAGACGGATCGGATCATGCGGGAGATTGAGTTACCGCTTAGCTAATTAGATCTGGATACTTCTTCCCGACAAAGCGCTTGGGCCAAACAATGGACCCCACCGCCGCCCAGCTTAAACATAGACATATCCGGTTCATGAACCTCAAAGCCTAGGGCCCGCATTTTGCCGTTGAGTTCGTCAGCACCCTTCATGGAAAGCACTTTGCTGTTGCCAAGCGCAACCAGATTGACACCAAGGTTCTTGGCTTCGCGATAGGGCACGTCAACAAAATCAAATCCCCAATCGCGCAATTGCTGCACCAGCCACGGTTCCATCGCGTCCACACAGGCGACAAGCAGTTTTTCGGCCAATGGAACAACGAGACCATCCATGTGTACAAATTCCCTGTTGATCGGAGCGGTGACTGCTTCCCATCCTTCCTTGCGCACAAACTCGGCTACCTGTTCTGAGCCTTCTTTTTCAGAGCGTTCGCCGCAATAGCCGATCAGGACCTTTCCCGGTTCCAGAATGACAAAGTCACCACCTTCAAAATGACCAGCCGTCGCGAAATTCCAGATTGGAATGTTGTGTTCCTGATAGAACTTGATGACGGAAACATAGTCTGCCCGACGGCACTTGAGTTGCATATGGCAGATCAAGGCGCCCCATGGTGTCATGGCGGAACTGTCGCGGGCAAAGAAGTTTCTATGCAGCACTTCATCGGCTTCCAGAAAATGACAGTTTACGCCTGCATCTTCATAAATGCGGATCATTTCCTGATGCTGCGCCATCGCCAATTGCAGATCAAACTTGACGCCGGTCTTGTCCGCATTGGCAAGCGTTCTGCCAATCAATGGGCCAGCTTCCACCCAGCGATAAAATTCAGGTTTTCCCAGCAACACATCATGCAGGGGCGCATAATCATTGTTGATACCCCAGCGTATTTTTGCGTTCTGAACATTCATCCGTTGGCCTCCCGACATTATAAAAGTCGATAGACCAAGTTTTCTATAAAAAGGGGAAGGGTTCAAGCCATTGATTGGAAATCAGGATTTTTGGTCTGAATGATTATCAACCACACGCTGTACCATGGGCGCGAAGTGCCAAAAATCAGGTGTTTTCATATCCGGGTCTTTGCCAGCCTCATCCAGATAACGCACTTTGATAATGTCTTCGAGATTGGGATTTCTTTCAAACTCCGCCACCTCATCGGCGGTCATGGGACCACCTTGCAGGTTTAACGAAAGAACCGAGGCTTCAGACAGCCGATTGAAATATTCAGGCTTTGTGGCGCACAGATAGCGTTTTGCGGCCACGTGATACCGCACGCAATCGGTCACGATGGTTGGGAAAAATTCGGCTAAAGCCTCCGCGCCTGCGTCTTCATGATGCCGGTCTTCCGTGTCATCCATGGTGAACATGCCAAACTCGCTAGTGAAATGCCCAACATCATGGAGGAGGGCAGCAACGATAATCTCGTCGGGCATCCCGGCTTTTTCGGCAAGAGTTGCGCCTTGCAGCATATGCTCGCCCATGGTCACGGGCTCACCCAGATATTCTTCGCCGCCGCGACGGTCAAAAATACTGCCAAGAAATTCGACGATTGTCTCACGGGTGAGATTTGCCTCGGTGGTCATTCAGCTGCTGCCGCAAGTTCAGAGTTTAGAGAGGCCAGCGTTGACAACAAGCCATCCTTGTCAGCGTAACAGCCTTGCAACCATCGTGAGCCAGAACCGGAATACCCCACACGGCCATGGAGAACCCGGGTATTGTCGACTATGAAGCTTTCGCCCGGTTGTAGTTTGAATTTCACCGCCATTTTCGGGTCATCAATGATGGAAGCAAATTGCCGATAAGCTGCGTAAAAGGCTTCCATTTGATCGAAAGGGATGTCTGTAAATGGCGCTGACGAGCGATTGTTGAACCGGATGGCAATTAGTTCTCCGTCCGGCGAAAGCTCAATCATGGGCCGCCGTGAACGCAATGCAACCCCGGCACTGCCTTTATATTCAAAGCGGGCCGGATAGCCGGATAACAGGGCAAAGCCATCAGGATTTTCTTGTTTCAGACGCTGGGCGGCACGAAACCCGTCTACAACCGTTGAATCGCCACCTTCTGCAGAATTCTCGAGGCAATACAGGATTTGCAAAGTGGGAGCAGGATCGCGATATGGGTTGTCCGTATGTGCCTGCAGCCCAAGTCCGGTATAGGCGAGATTGGTCGGGTTAAGCTCGGTTCGCACCTCGAAATGGCGACCATAATTGGTTTCACGCACGAAGCCAAACAACTCGACCTGATCTGTCAAAGCACCATCTTTCGCCGGTCCACCGGTTAGTTTCGCAAATCCGAAACGGGCAATGGCTGCCAGCCAATTACGGCGTTCAAATGGATTTTCCAAGACATGTGTCCATTCAAAACAGGGCACTTGCAGGCTTTCATCCCAACTTTCCTTGTCATTGGAGAGCCAGCCATTGTGCGCATCGCCTGATTGGTCATAGGTATTGGAAATCAGCCAGCTGACTGGAAACGAAACCGCCTTGTCCTCAGGAGAAAAAGTGACGTCCACCATATCATCACGGATGGTGGCCTGCGAGATTGAAACGTCTTGTGGTACATCATGAATGGTGATCAATCGTTGACCGTTGCCGGGCGCGCGCGTTTCGGGGTCAAGTGCATTGTCACGCAACCAAATTGCATGGAAGCGTAAACTAACGTCATCCGACCGTTTCAAGGTGAGGATTTTGCCGTCCTTTGAGAGAGAAACCAGCATATAAAAGCACTCCTAGTACCGCTTTGTTTCCAAGATCACATCCAATGGTTCAGTTTTCACCAAGGGCAATTCATTTGGCAAATGAATAATCGATTGACGCAACGGTTTTTCTGCGTCTTGAGTGGTTTTTTCGTCAGCTCTTGATTGGATTATGCCCCGTGACTTCCCCTGAACTCTTAACCTTTGTCTTCGCAGTTTTCGCGATTGTGATCGTTCCTGGACCCACCGTGACGGTGATTATAGCGAATTCACTGCGTAAGGGCGCCGCAGCCGGATTGATGAATGTTGCTGGTACACAATTTGGCCTGATCCCAATGATCCTGATTGTTGCCCTGGGCCTTGAAACCGTGGTCACAGTGATGGGGCAGGCGTTTTTCTGGATCAAGCTTTTGGGCGCAGCTTATCTGATCTGGCTTGGTTACAAGTTGTTGCGTTCAGACGGCACGCTTGGCACGGCGAAAGCAAGGGAGATGAGCCTTTGGGGATATTTCTGGCAAGGCGTGTTGGTAATTTGGTCAAACCCAAAGGCCTTGTTCTTCTTTGGGGCTTTTATACCACAATTTGTCGATCCGGCATCTGGTGATGCCTTTTGGCAGACATTGTTGCTGGGAGGAGTATTCATAGCAGTAGCGACAGTTTGTGACGCCGCTTACGCACTTCTTGCCGGAAAGGCCGGGAGCATGTTGACCAGAGCTAGGGTGAGAATTGTCGAGATTGGCTCCGGCCTGTGTCTTATTGGCGGCGGTATCTGGCTTGCATTCGCCAAACGTGCGTAACACTCTGTTTACATGAATGTTTCAGAGTTTTCTTCAATGCTTGCGCGCAGTGCTGCATAGCCGAGAAATGCGGACATTCCTAAAACTGCAAGTATCGTAATCATCGTGTTTCTCCTTTTTTCAAACTTGGCATCCTTTTCCTGAATGCTGTCTGAAGGTGTTGTCTCATTTGCGTTCATAGAAATATCAAAGGAGATGAGGAGATTCTGTGCAGAATGGCACATACCAAGCCACATGCTCTTTCAGACGGCTTTTCCTTGCATGCGCGAAAGAGCCATGACAAAACGAAACCATGACTCGAATTGCATATTACCCGGGCTCGTTTGATCCCATTACGAATGGTCACTTGGATGTTTTGACACAAGCCTCAGCCTTGGCTGACAAGCTTGTTGTTGGAATAGGCGTTCACCCCGGCAAGACGCCCATGTTTTCATTTGATGAACGTGCGGATCTGATAAAACAGGTGATGCGTGATCAAGGTGTTGATGTGGATGTGGAAGCCTTTGACAATCTGGTGGTTGATGCCGCGCAATCAGCAGGCGCAACAATTCTGGTGCGTGGTCTGCGGGATGGGACCGATCTCGATTATGAAATGCAGATGGCGGGCATGAACGGAGCAATGGCGCCAGATTTGACGACGGTTTTCCTGCCCGCAAATCCGGTTGTGCGCGCCATTACCGCCACATTGGTGCGCCAAATTGCAAAAATGGGCGGTGATGTATCGCCTTTTGTGCCGGAAGCGGTACATGAAGCATTTAAACAAAAACTGGGATAAATCCCGCACTACCAACCAGAAAGAATTTTCATGAAAAGACTGATGACATTTGCCACAGCCCTTGTGCTGGGCCTGGGAGTATTAACCGCAAACGCGTTTGCTGCCTCCGATGTGATGAAGCTGCAACTCAAGGACGGAATTGTGGAGATTAAACTTCGCCCGGATGTTGCCCCAAAACATGTGGCCCAAATCACCAAGCTTGCCAATGACGGGTTTTATGACGGCATTGTATTTCACCGTGTGATTGAAGGGTTTATGGCACAGGGCGGTGATCCGACCGGCACTGGAACAGGGGGGTCTGACCTTCCTGATATCCCTGCGGAATTCTCAAATGTACCTTTTGATCGTGGTGTAGTCGGCATGGCGCGCTCACAAAATCCAAACAGCGGAAACTCACAGTTTTTCATTATGTTCAAGGAAGGATACTTCCTGAACAACCAATACACTGTTTGGGGTGAGGTGACTTCTGGTATGGAGTTTGTCGACAAGATCAAACGTGGCGCAGGTCAAAGCGGCATCGTGCAGGACCCTGACAAGATCATCAAAATGCGTACTGCAGACAAGTTTTAAACAGTTGAAATAAAAAGGAATTAGGATATGGCGGATTACAAGGATCCCGAAAACACCATCGTCATGGAAACCTCAAAAGGGCAGGTGGTGATTGAGCTGAAACCGGATGTGGCACCCAATCATGTGGCTCGCATCAAGGAGCTTTCTCGTGAAGGATTTTACGACAACATCGTTTTCCACCGTGTGATTGATGGCTTCATGGCGCAGTGCGGTTGCCCGCAGGGGCGCGGAACCGGCGGGTCAGACAAGCCCGATCTTGCGGCAGAATTCAATGACGAGCATCACGCACGCGGGACTTGCTCCATGGCGCGCGCACAGAACCCGAATTCCGCTAACTCTCAGTTCTTCATTTGCTTCGAAGATGCAGGTTTTCTTGATCGCCAATACACTGTTTGGGGTCAAGTGATTGAAGGCATGGACAATGTCGACAAGATCAAGCGCGGCGAGCCTGTGCATGATCCAGACTACATTGTCAGCATGAAAGTCGCTGCTGACCTTTGATGCGGAAACTGATTCCACTCGTATTTACGTTTGCGGGGCTTTTTTCTGGCCCCGCATACGCTACAGGTGAAATTTTCTGCACCGGTGATGATGGTGTGCAAGTTGACTTGAGCATAAGCCGGTTGGAAGTGCTCAACGTTCTCAACGCAACAATTTTTATCGGTGAAAAAGCATGGTCAACCATTGAGCGTGATGATGTCACGCCAATCGCTGTCGGGCAGGCGTTTGGTGATCGCAATGGCACAAAAGTGGACTTCATGGACAAAAATTATGAATCCGTGATCGCAAAGTTGCGGATTCAACACCTTTCTGAAAGCGAAAAGTGGGCCACTGCCGGTGTGTTCTCGCTAAAAGGCGAGGGCGCATGGACAGTCACGTGTGATGAAGGATGAAGGTCGATCTCTTTGATTTCGATCTCCCGGAAGAGAATATTGCGCTCAGGCCTGCAAACCCTCGTGATTCCGCTAAATTTCTGATTGTTAATGACGGTCTTGAAGACCGGATTGTGAGCGAGCTTCCTGATCTGCTGAAAGCGGGTGATGTCCTCGTTTTCAACGACACAAAGGTCATTCCAACGCAACTCACTGGCGTAAGGATACGTGAAGGGGCAACCGCCAGCATATCAGCCACGCTTCACACCAGAATAGCCAGTGATCGCTGGTTGTGTTTTGCGAAAGGCTCAAAAAAGCTGAAAGAAGGGGATCGCATCCGCTTTGGTGTGGGAGAGGCGCATTGCGGAACGCTCGATTGCACCGTTAGGAGCAAGGATGACGCGGGGAATGTGGAATTACTGTTCGATCTGTCCGGCGCGGCGTTTGACCAGAAATTGATGCAGGTCGGCACAATGCCTTTGCCGCCATATATTGCAGGAAAACGTGGTGCTGATGATCAAGACAAGTCCGATTATCAGACCATGTATGCTCGCGAAGAGGGGGCTGTAGCTGCTCCAACCGCCGGGTTGCACTTCACGCCAGAGCTGATGCAAGCGCTTGAACAAAAAGGCATTCTTCTGAAATATGTCACACTTCATGTGGGGCCGGGCACTTTTTTGCCGATGAAAGTCGATAATACCGAAGACCATGAAATGCATTCGGAATGGGGTGTGGTTTCGCATGAGACAGCGGACGCGATCAATACATCCAAAGCCAACGGTGGCAGGTTGGTGTGTGTTGGCACAACATCGCTGCGATTGATCGAAAGTGCGGCACAAGACGACGGCATGCTTGCAGCCTGGGAAGGGGATACGGATATTTTCATTACGCCCGGCTATCGCTTTAAAGCGGTCGACATGCTGATGACCAATTTCCACTTGCCCAAATCCACGCTCTTCATGCTCGTGTCCGCGCTGTGTGGTCTGGATGCGATGAAAGCGGCATACCAACACGCCATTGAAAATGACTATCGTTTCTATTCCTATGGCGACTCCAGCCTGTTATATCGCAAGCCATGACAACACCTTTTTCCTTTGAAGTCCTTGCCACAGATGGCCAAGCTCGTCGTGGCGTCGTGAAAACCTCACGTGGCGATGTTCGCACACCCGCTTTCATGCCTGTGGGTACTGCTGGTACGGTGAAAGCCATGTATATGGATCAGGTCAAGGAACTGGGTGCGGATATCATCCTCGGCAATACCTATCACCTGATGCTGCGACCAGGTGCTGAGCGCGTCGCCAAGCTCGGTGGTCTTCATAAATTCGGTGGGTGGCAGGGGCCGATCCTTACTGATTCCGGCGGCTTTCAGGTCATGTCGCTCGCCTCTTTGCGCAAAATGACGGAGGAGGGCGTCACCTTCCAATCGCATGTGGATGGGGCAAAACATTTTTTGAGCCCGGAACACTCTATCGAAATTCAGGGGCTTCTCGGAGCAGATATCCAGATGCAGCTTGATGAGTGCATCGCGCTTCCTGCCGAAGAAAAGGAGATGGAACGCGCGATGGAATTGTCGCTGCGCTGGGCGGAACGCTCTGCAACAGCGTTTGGGGATCAGCCGGAACGCGCCATGTTCGGCATCGTACAGGGCGGCGACAATGAGCGCTTGCGCCTCAAATCTGCGGAAGCACTTTCTGCCATGGACCTCAAAGGCTATTCCATTGGTGGGCTTGCTGTCGGTGAACCGCAGGAAGTTATGCTACAGGTGCTGGATTATACGTGTCCCGCTTTGCCGGAAAACAAGCCGCGTTATCTGATGGGGGTTGGCACGCCGGATGACCTCTTACAGTCGGTAGCGCGTGGCGTCGACATGTTTGATTGCGTAATGCCAACACGGGCAGGGCGTCATGGGCAGGCTTTTACGCGCTTTGGTAAGATCAACCTCAAGAATGCCCGCCATGCAGAAGATCATCGGCCTCTGGATGAGCAGTCCGATTGCCCGGCTGCGCGTGATTATTCCCGGGCTTATCTGCATCATTTGGTCAAGTGTAATGAGGCGCTGGGTGGCATGCTGCTGACCTGGAACAATCTGGCCTATTACCAGCAGGTCATGGCTGGCGCCCGAGAAGCGATCAGTGAAGGTCGTTACCCAGACTATGTGGCGGAGACAAAAGCAGGCTGGGAAAAGGGTGATATTGAGGTTTTGTGAGTGTCCAGATAAGCGGGCGAAACTGCCGAACTCTCATCGATTCAGGGGCGCAGCTTTTTTTGGGGGAAAGCGGTCTCTGGAGTGCAACAGTCTTACACACATCTCAAACGCTTAAGCAGACATTGGGAAACCCATTTGTCATTGTGAGTTCACCAACAACAGCTGCGAGTCCAAAATGGACATTGCATTCAAATTTACCGGAGTTGAGATATCATTTTCGATTGCATTGGCCAACATATGAGCGGTACGAGTCTCCAAAAGATTTATGATTCAAACTGCCAAATATCGCGAAATATCCCAAGGGCAACCTCACCTTTGAGCCGTTAAAAATTTCATAATTTTGAAGCCCGGAATAAACTTCATATCTGCTCTGGATTCTCAAAATTTTTCTGTTACCTTTGTCGCAAGGGGCCAAAGACAAAATCCATAAGGATCATTTGTTAAATGATTTGAGTGGGTTATTGGGGGTATGTCTGGCATGGCGGCTGACGAGGAAAAGAAGAGCGAAACCAGCAAGCTTGGAAGATGGTTGCAGCTTGTCAAGGCAACAGGTTCTCCGCTCAAGCTCTTTGCGCTGATCGTTTTGATCTGCAATTCGGGGTTTGGCATCGCTGCCGCACTTGCCTACGGGCAAGACATTTTCATCTACACGCTCCACACTTTCTTGTTTGTTGTCGCAGCATTTGTGTTGATCGCTCTGTGGAGCCCGCGCTCCTTTTATCCACCGAGTGAGCTCGCAATTCTGATCGAACTTGAAAAAGAATATCCGGAGGCAAAGGCTTCCATTCCAACTGCCAGACCAATTGTTCCAACGATGATACTGGGTGCTTTCGTTGGGCTTTATGGCATTTACCAATTTGTTTTGGGCACAACCTGAAACCCAATGAAGAATTCAACCAAGGGAGGAAGACTTGGGAAGAGGACCTATTAGAACTACCGTAAAAGGTAAGGGAAAAACCGGGAATAAGCGGAGTAACAGTAGTAGTCGAAGTCGGAGTGGCTCAGGCAGTGGTTCGCGTTCGCGCTCAAACTCTCGCGAAAACAATTCCAATCTGCTGTCCAGGACAAATTCCGGATCGGCTCGGCAGGGTCAGACCCACCAGGGAAGCTCCTCATCCACTTCGACTGGTGCGGCACAACAGAGAAATGGTCACTACCAAACGACGCCTCAACAGGTTCAACAAAGCCGAATCAACGCCGAGGCGAGAGCCAGAGGATATGATCTTACCAATGTCCCACTTGACGGATCACCACCCAGGCAACCGGGCGCAATGTCCAGTGGGCATTCGCCGACGAGTTCCAGTTCGAGAGCTCCCAATAACCAATCAGGTGGGGCATCTTCTTCAACAGCTCAAACCGGTGCTGCAGCGGCGCCAACCAATCCTCCACAGAACCCAAATGCGGTGGCGGGAGCCCCTGCTCACCAACCAAACCAACATTATCAACCGGCCCCTGCACAAGCTGCAGGCGGTGGGCAACAGGCAGCAGCCGGTGGTGGACAACAAGCCGCACCTCCGCCAGCGGCAAATGCCGGTGGCATGGTCGGACAAGCCCAGCCCGTACAAAACGTGGGCGTTTATGGTCCAGCGCCTGCGGGCGTTAACGCGATGGGTGTGGCTGGCGGTCCAGCCAATCGAAACTGGTTAGGCAGAATGCGGCACCGCATCTACAAAAACCCCAGAAAGACCGCAGGCTACTCAACCCTGGCGCTTCTTTTAGGCGCTGGCGTCGGAACCACTGCAGCCTATTTTGCAGGGGCTTTTGACAGCAATTCACCCAACCACCCGAAAGCCGAAAATCACAGTGTAAAGGGTGTGAGAAAGCGCAATACGAAGAGTAAAACTGGCATCAAAAACGATCCAGTTCGAAGCCATGATCTAACCAAACATGTGTCACCAGCCAATGAAAGCAGTGACGCAAAGATCGACAACAAGACGTTCCAGCTTTACGCCTCAACCGACATTGAAGAAGAAGGTGCAACCGAAGTTACGAGCAACGGAACCTGGAAAGTAACCCAGACGGGGAAACTCACCTTTACACCTGGGGATACTTTCATCGCAGGTGTCGCTATCATCTTCTATACGGTCAAAGACAAGCGTGGCATCGACTCCAACCGTGCAAGCGTGACCATTCAATATGGACCAGAGGCCTCCAATGGAACGTTGGACAATCAGCCAATAGACAAGAAGTCTGCCGTTTTTGATATCGCAAAGAACGTCAAACCAATCGACAGTTCGGAAGAGTTTGCAATTGATTTATCCACCGCAGAACTGGTTTTCCGTGACAGGAGTGGCAATGAGGTTGTCAATTCTAATTCACTGGCAGCAAGTGGTGGCACGTGGTCACTTGCTGATGGAAAGATCAGTTTCACACCAGGCCCGGGCTTTGTAAGCCAAATGGCGATCATCGGTTATCAGGTCAAAGACAAAATGGGGACC
>JASJDO010000115.1 GCA_030065115.1 Rhizobiaceae bacterium
TGTTCCATACGACCATCCTGAATAGCTGCAAGAATTGTATCTTCAACCGCATATCCCAGTGGTCGCCATCTGAAATTTGTTGCAACCGATAAAGTCCATTCTCCAACTCCTAGTCCAACCAGTGGGGGCGTGTGAACGGCAAGCTTGTCGGTGAGGCCATGTTCCAATTGCCCCAATGGCCCCATTACTGCTTTCACTTCACCATTCTCAAGGCCGATCATCGCATCTTGCGTTGTTGCGTAACGCTTCATCTTGGGAATGAGTTGACCATTGCCGATACCGGAAAGATAGAAGTCTGCAATCGTATCATTCTCTACGCCGACTTCATCGAACCTGAAAAACGCTGGCACAGGACCACCGTCAGGATAATGTTCTTTGGCATAGGCGATAGCCACTTTCTCGTTGAAATAATGGCCACCCAGAACGACCTGCTCATTTCGACAGATAAGTTCCTTGTTGTAGGGAATATGCATCATCACATTGGCGACACGACCGCCAATGATCTTTCCCTTCCAGACATTGTTCCGAAGGTCCGCATCAACATTTTCTCCGGCAGCAGTGACATAGAAACGCGCTTCAACACCAAGGTCCTTTGCAATGAGATTGCCTAGGTCAATGTCAACACCAACAAGCTTTCCATCCTTTTTGTAGGAGTAAGGTGGAAAAGCCTCGTAAACTGCAATCGATATCCAGCCGCGTTCTTGAATATCATCGAGGCTTTGGCCGATGATGTCCCGACCAGTGTTTTGCGGTTTGCTGTAATGTCCGAAACCAAATTTTACATTCTCGCAATTATTGGCTTGGGCATGTGCTTGTTGTGCAATCAAAGGCATCGTCTGCGGTGAGAACAGCAACGCAAAACTAAAAAGTAAAATGGATAGCGAGCGGATCATGCAATTATTGTGCAGCAGAAAGTCCAATCGTCAAAGCTTCAGCAGCATTTTTTGCGCTTGCTTCAGACCCGTCAAGCAATGCAACAGCACGTGACGCGGCTGAATCAGCCACTGGCGCACCGGACGCTGTTTCAACCGTTGCTGCGATTTCCTGCATGGCGGTCTTCATGTTGGCAATGTCATCCGCTGAACTTGATACTGTTCCCGCATCCGCAATTGCCTGAAGCTTGTCCCGGATTTCCTTGAGCTGTTCAACATGATCATCAAGCGCGCCATCATCAGGGCGTGTTTCAATATATGTTCTGATTGCCCAGGCTGCTTTTTGCCCCAAAAGCTCACCAAAGGCTGGCATTTTCGTAATGCCGTTCTGAGTGTATCCAACCTGATAGCGCTCCAGATACCACTCATCCCCGTCAATATCAGCCTCCAAATAGCGCAGGTCCGGGGCAAGTCCACCGGATATGACTTCAAGCCCGTGACAGCGGGCACAATTTTGATTGTAGCCTGATGCACCGATTTTCAGCGCTGTTGCCCAGGCTTCGCTTTTTGGATCCCGCCACGGATTTTCTTCGAGCCAGTCTTCTCCAATGTCCGGAAGCTCAGAAGTATCGATCGCCTGAGGTGTCACATCACCGTGTGCGCTCACAAAATCTGTATTGATCACCAGGCCGGAAATTGCAGCAGTGCAAATCAATCCGAGTGTGAAATTTCTGTAACGCATTCTTTCCTCCAACGAATGGCAATTTTAGCGCGAACTTACTGATCACATGCAGGCTTTGCAATTGTCCTATAGTCTGCCTCCATTGTGCTTGAGTTCGTTATTGAACAATGGTTAGTTTGTAGGTGGAAGAGGAGAGATTTGAGATGATGTTACGGCTGTTAAGCCTGTGTTTTTTGACGTCAATTTTAATTGTCAATGCTGCCGCGCAGCAAAAAAAGCTCGATATACCCATTGCGTATCTTGAGATTCGGCAACCACTTCCCCCAACTCTGTCAAACCTGGATGAGATACCTGAAGATGTAGGCTTGCAGGGTGCAGAACTGGCCATCAAGGACAACAACACAACCGGCAAGTTTCTGGGACAGACCTATTCACTTGAACCTGTTGTTCTGGAAGAAGGCTCTGCGGGACTTGACGAAGCCAGGAAGCTGCTGGAGGCCAGTTCAGTATTGCTGGTTAATGCCAATGCAAGTCAGCTACAGGATATTGCGCAATTGCCTGAAGCAGAAAATGCCATTCTATTCAATGTTGCTTCTCGGGATGTTTCCCTGAGAGACGACGCGTGTTTGATCAACGTCTTCCATACCATTCCGTCCCGCGCGATGCTTGCAGATGCAATTTCTCAATTTGCGGTCAAGAAGCGATGGGCTGATTGGGTTTTGATCGAGGGAGCTTTGGAAGGTGACAAGGCGTTTGCCGCTGCGATTGAAAAGTCAGCCAAAAAATTTCGCATCAACTTGTCGGAAAAGAAAGAATGGGTCTTTGATGCCGATATGCGACGAAACGCGGCTCAGGAAGTGCCCCTTTTCACGCAGGATTTTCCTGACCATGATGTGTTGATCATTGCCGATGAGGCGAATGATTTTGCACGCTATGTACTTTACAACACGTGGCTGCCAAGACCGATTGCAGGATCTGAAGGAATCGTGCCTTCGGCATGGAGCGCCTCTGTGGAGCAACATGGTGCAGCCCAGTTACAAAGCCGGTTCGAGGAACTCGCTGGTCGCAAAATGCGATCCATCGACTACGCGGCATGGGCAGCCATTCGCAGCATTGGTGAAGCGGTTACCCGCACTCAATCTGATCAAACAGGTCAACTGCGGGATTATATGCTATCGGACAAGTTTCAATTGGCTGGCTTTAAAGGCAGGCCACTGACGTTCCGCAATTGGAATGGTCAGTTGCGGCAACCCATTCCGCTAACCCATCCAGGTGCAGTGGTAGCACTTGCACCACTGGATGGATTTCTGCACCAATTCAACGAGCTGGATACACTCGGAATCGATCAGCCCGAATCACAATGTGAAAAATTTGGAGGAGCACAATGAGGATTGTTGTTGCATTGGCCGCCATGTTGTCCGCCAGCACAGCCTTGGCAGATGAGATATGGGTGTCGAACGAAAAGGATGACACGATCAGCGTGATAGATATCGAAACGCTGGAAGTAACAAGAACGCTTGAAGTCGGGGAACGGCCAAGAGGCATTACCTTTGCTCAGGATCACTCGGTTCTATATCTTTGTGCATCCGATAGCGATACTGTTCAGGTAATTGATCCCGATACGGGCAAGATCCTGCATGAGCTTCCCTCTGGCGAGGACCCGGAACAGTTTGTTTTACATCCCAACAACAAACATCTCTACATTGCCAATGAGGATGATGCGATCACCACTGTGGTTGATGTTGAGAGCCGCAAAGTGATTGCACAGATTGATGTGGGGATTGAGCCCGAGGGCATGGCGGTATCTCCCGATGGCGCAATATCGATCACCACTTCAGAAACCACCAATATGGCGCACTGGATTGATACGAATACAAACCAGATCGTTGCCAATACGCTGGTGGATCAACGTCCACGTCATGCGGAGTTTACACTGGACGGTAAGGAACTTTGGGTCAGTGCTGAGATTGGTGGGACGATTTCAATATTCGATGTTGAAACCCAGGCTGAAAAGGGAAAAATCTCTTTCGAGATTCAAGGCGTACACCGGGATCGGGTGCAACCGGTTGGTTTTGAAATGACAAAGGATGGCAAATATGTATTCGTAGCATTAGGTCCATCAAACCACATCGCAGTTGTCGATCAGAAAACTTACGAAGTTCTCGACTATATCCTTGTTGGGCGCCGCGTTTGGCATATGGCGTTTGATCGTGATGAAACCAAACTCTTCACCACAAATGGTGTTTCGGGCGATGTCACTGTGATTGATGTCGAGAAACTTGAGCCAATAAAGACAATCAAGGTTGGACGCTTCCCCTGGGGAGCAGCGTTTCGGCCAACCAATGGATAATGGAGGAAAATCAATGAGAAAATTTCTGGCAATCGCACTATCTGCATTCCTTTTGACTGGGCCGGTATTGGCGGATGATGACGACGACGATGATGGTTTTGGTCAAGCGGGGGTATTGTCAAAAAAGAACCGCGCTGACATTCCGGAACTGGTTCTGTCCGCTGGCGAACCACTTTTGGCCTCTGGCAAGATTGAGTTGAAGTCTGGCAAGTATTACGAACTTGAGATAACCGCTGACGGTAGCCAGGAATTGCAGCTTGCTGGTGCCGGATTTTTTCGCGCAATCTGGATTGATGAAATCGTCATAGAGGGTATTGAAATCCGCCCACTTGGCGTTGACAGTCTCGAGTTTGATGAAGCGGGAACTGCCGAAATCAGCTTTTTGGCAATCAAGCCGGGCACCTATTCCCTCGGTGTACCAGGAAGCGACCTCCAACGGGTAGAGATTGTGATTGAGTAAGCTCGGGCTCAAGGTCTCTAACTTAAGTCACTTCTACGGACCCAAATGCGCGCTCAACAATATCAGTTTTGAAGTCGAAAACGGCCATTTTTGCGCACTGCTGGGCCCAAACGGGGCAGGTAAATCTACGCTCTATGCGCTGCTGTGCCGACTGTTTTCTGCGCAGGACGGCGAGATTGCGATTGATGGATTGCGGTTGTCTGAAAATCCCAGATTGGCTCTGGCACGAATGGGCATCGTGTTTCAGCATCCGACACTCGACCTAGATCTGACCGTACGCCAAAACCTGAATTATTTTGCCGGACTTCATGGCATCTCAGGTAAAACTGCCCGGATCGCGATATCCGAAGCACTTCATCGTTTGCAGATGGCAGAGCGTGAGCATGAAAAGGTGAGGGCGCTTAATGGCGGGCATAGAAGAAGAATGGAAATTGCACGGGCGTTGATCCATAAGCCTTCTGTGCTTCTGCTGGATGAACCAACCGTGGGATTGGATGCACAAACCCGCCGGCAAATTACCGAGCATGTCCATGACTTGGCGTCTCGCGATGGTTTGACGGTGATGTGGGCAACGCATCTTGTAGACGAAGTTTGGCCCGATGACCGTCTGTTGATCTTGCATCGAGGGGATATCATTTGCGATAGTGTTGCAAAGGATATTTCTCAAAAGCGTTCGCTTGCAGAAACTTTCGCCGAGTTGACTGAAAGCGAGGGAGCATGACCCTGCTATTGCGCGCCATGTCTGCAATCATTTCCCGTGAGACACTGCGCTTTGTCTCTCAACGTGGACGCTTCATCGCTTCACTGGTTCGCCCTCTGGTATGGCTCATTGTATTTGCTGCAGGTTTCCGTGCGGCACTTGGACTTTCCATAACGCCGCCTTATCAAACATACATAACTTATGAAATTTATATCGTGCCAGGGCTGTGCGGCATGGTGCAATTGTTTAACGGGATGCAATCCTCGCTTAGCCTCGTATATGACCGGGAAATGGGGTCTATGCGGCTGTTGCTCACAAGCCCCATGCCGCGCTGGTGGCTCTTGTTTTCCAAACTTCTTGCGGGCACGCTCGTTTCGATTGTTCAAGTGTATGCGTTTCTTCTGATTTCCGGGTTGTTCGGGATCGATTTTTCTCCGCTAGGATATCTGTATGCCTTTCCAGCGCTTGTCCTTAATGGCTTGATGCTCGGAGCGCTTGGCCTGTTTTTGTCATCCACAATCAAGCAACTGGAAAACTTCGCCGGCGTCATGAATTTCGTTATCTTCCCGATGTTCTTTTTGTCAACAGCGCTTTATCCGCTCTGGAAAATGGCGGAGGCGTCCACGTTGCTTCGAGATATCTGTGCGTTCAACCCGTTCAGCCATGCGGTGGAACTGTTGCGTTTCGCACTTTACGGTCAGTTCAACGGTACTGCACTCATCTGGGTCGTTGTCTCGCTGGCTGTTTTTCTGGGAGCCAGTATTTGGGGTTATAACCCAGCGCGTGGCAAAATAATCGGCCGTTAGAATTTGCTTCTTATTTGTGCTATGGTTTTGCGATGAAAAGAATTTTCTCAGGTTTAATCGCTGTTGTTGTTTTCGCTGGCCCGGTGATGGCAGAAGACGAGTTTGATGCTGGTGGCACTCTCAATCCAGATGAAATGAGTTTGAATTCTGCTTTGCAGAAAGCGATCAATGGCGAAGTTAGCATGGTGGTTTGTGCACAGGGCTATCTGATGACAAAAAAAGGAAGCCACGAAGAGGCGCGCAGAATTTTCAAAAATTGTGCCGAAGCCGGCTACACGGGAACCATGACCTGGATGTCCTATATGGAGCAAAACGGATTTGGTGAAGATGAGGATGCAACTGCTTCTGCTGAATGGGACCAAAAAGCAGCAGAACTTGGCGATCCGATCGGTGAGTTCAATTACGGTCTGAACTTGTTGCGCGGTTATGGCGTGGAGCAAAACGAAGCACTTGGAAAAGCTTTGATTGACCGCGCTGCCAGAAATGGCGTGAAGGCAGCAAAACAATTGCAGGATGCAGAATATGATTACCGGGCTGTCACGCCAGATGCAGATGAATGGAAGTTTGAAAAAAAGCTCTATTAAAGATCATTCTATGATCAATCTTGGAAGCCAATGGCTCTCTGGATAACCTTCTTCAAGATCGACTTCCCGAATTGGGCGCAAATTGCCATCGTCCGGTGGCACGCCTAGTTTCTCCATATCCATCTCATGCAGAATACCGATTAGGCGATCATCCTCTATCTGTAACTGGTAATACACACCATTCCACATGTTGATGCCGTATTCAGTTGCACCTTTCCAGATGAACAGAAGGTCATATTCGAGATCGGTTAGTTCGGTCGCAGAAACTCGCCGCTTGTTTTCGTAAGGGTAGGGCACCCTGCACCAGTATTTGGTATCTCCTTCAAAACATTTGAAAGGGCGCATGGAAAGAAAGTGTTCGCCAAAACTCTCATCATTCCATTCGATTGTGTAGCCAATTGAGTTTTCGCGAACCTCGAAGTTGATGGTCCCCACGTTGTGCGTGGTTCCGTCTTCCTGTTGCAGTTTTATCGATTTCTGTCCGTCGAATGAGAAAGCAAAAGAGTGAGAAAATGAAGTCAAAACTAAAAAAGCTGCACTTACTATCCCTAACATCAGGTTGTTCATTCCCGTGACCCTCCAAGTCATATACTCCGAACCAAATGTGTACGGGTGTATACACGGTGTCAATTCGACCACCGTATACTTTAGGCTCACTCGTCAGATTGGGCGAAAGCAGGTATTGTTGTCAGGATTGCCTGAAAAATACGGATAGTTGGCACAAGATGATCAAAGCGCAAACTGAAACCGCAAGTGAGGAGCTTAGTTTCCTGATCGTGGACGATCACCCGCTATTCCGAGAGGCTTTGCAATTTGCGGTCCGCGCAACCTATCCCGATGCCGCAATTGAAGAATGCGCAAGTCTGGCCGAAGCGCTCAACGCACTTGAACATCACTCCAGTTTCGATCTTGCATTGCTGGATTTGAAAATTCCTGATGCAAACGGGTTCGACGGTTTGTTGAAACTGCGGACGTTGTATCCACGCCTTCCCATTGTGGTTGTATCAGGTCATGAAGACAGGGACATTATTAAAACTGCTCTTTCCTATGGTATTGGCGGTTTTATTCCAAAATCTACCCGCAAGGATGAGCTGACAGAGGCGATCAAGTCGGTAATTGAGGGAAATATCTTTCTGCCTGTTGGCTTGCAGGATAATGACAATCAGGTCGCAGCAGAAAAGCCCGAAACAACTGCTGAAATTGCCTCGTTCACACCGCAGCAATTGCGTGTGATCGGAATGATCCGCGATGGATTGTTGAACAAGCAGATCGCCTACGAACTCAATGTGAGTGAGACAACAGTAAAAGCTCATGTGTCCAAAATCCTCAGGAAGCTGGGTGTCACCAATCGCACTCAAGCTGCCATGGAGATAGAAAAACTCCATGTTTCGGATTTGAATTCAAGCCACGACAAATTTTAGTGTGGAATAGTAAAGCGCTTTCCAGCACTCTCAGCTGTCCGAAAGCATATGCGTCATGAGAGCCCGCAAGCGTGCTGGCTTGACCGGCTTCTGCATGAGTTCCATGTCCATGTTTCGAATTTTCTGCTCCAGCGATTTTGTCGGGTCAGCTGTGATAATCAAAGCAGGGACGGGCTCACCCAGCAATTTGTGCAAAGCCTGTACCGCGATGGTTCCCAAGTCACCATGGTCGAGATGTTGATCAGCAACAACGATATCCGGGATCCAGTCCGTATCACCCAGAACTGAAATGGTTGTCTCAACAGTATTGCTTACCCGGACATCGCAATGCCAGCTTTGTAGAAGGTTGACCATGGCTGTTATGCCAGCGGGGTCGTTTTCTATCAAAAGAACTTTCCTGTCTTTTAGGTCAGCCATTGAAACCGGCATAGCTCTGGTTTGCGTTTGGTTTTTCGAAACGCTATCGGTCGCACCTTTCTCAATAGTAAGGGAAAATCGCGTGCCTGAGTTCACTTTCGAACGCATTATCAAGGAATGGTTGAGCGCGCGAGCCATTCGTTTGACAATTGAGAGTCCCAGGCCAAGGCCATTATTGGCTTCTCGCAAGTGCCCACTTGGCAAGGCGCCCCGATTGAACTCTTCAAAAATGTTTTCATGTTGCTCTTCGGGAATACCATGACCTGTGTCCATGACATGAATATGGACGGCAGCTTCATCGCTTTCGACCGAAACGAGTACCCCTCCTTTGCTTGTATACCTAAGCGCGTTTGAAACGAGGTTTTGAAGAATGCGACGGAGCATGGTTCTATCGCTGACCACGAATAGATCGGTGTTGCCAAGAAAGCGAAACTCAAGAGCGCGCTCTTCTGCAATCGGAGAAAAGTCAGACTGTATTCCATTGAGCATCGTTGAAAGTTTTAGCGTTTCCTTTTTTGGATTTGCAACGCCCGCATCGAGCTTCGAGATATCAATCAGGATGCCCAATAATTCACTCATGGTTTCAAGGGACCGTTCAATCTGAACGGCAAGTTCCTTGCCAAGATCGGTCTCCTGAATATCTGCGAGTACTGAGATTGAAAGAAGGGCAGCATTTAGTGGCTGCAGAACATCGTGACTTGCAGCGGCGAGAAACTTTGTTTTGGAAAGGTTTGCCTTGTCAGAAGTCTCTTTGGCAAGTGCCAGTTCAGCATTTGTTTTTTCAATCCGCCTAAGCGCATGTGTCAATTCATCGGTTCGCCGTTTGACCTGCCCTTCAAGATTAATCGCTGTCTGAAACAGGGAAAATGCGTTGCCGTGCTGATCCATCGCACTTTCAACACGATTGAGCAGCGCGTTGTTGATCTTCTGCAATTGTTCCAGATCAGTGATATGATCAAGCGACATGGCCCACGCCCTTTTGTTCATTAGGCAGCGCAAATGCAACACCGGTCAGCGTCTGGTTCAAATGCATGGAACGGTATTGCTCGCCATAGGTATTGAAGCCCACCACATTATAGTCTTGATATACTTCAGAAATCTTTCGCGTAACCTGACGGTTGCTCGCATCAATTTTGCGCAATATGCAGTCAAAGCCGAGAATGAAATCGATCCCGCCCATCTCGTCATCTATTTCACATAATTTCTTCTTGGTCGTTTCCACCATGCCTGTTGGTTCAGCAACCGTCAGCACAATCCCGTCATCAATCGCACAGAAAAACGTAAGCGAACCATCTTCATTGACCTTCTGAATTGAACGGCAGAAATATTCACCGCCCACCTTCACCACAAGTGGATGGGAGGCAAAGCTCTGTGGTGCAAGATCGACTGAACTGCTGTGAACCGTATGGGAATACGTTTCTGCCGCGGGCGTTCCGTTGAATTCCCAAACTACCCGTTTGTCCGGTTCTGACTGGGTTACAACCAGTTTTTGATCGGTCGGCACAAAATTTTCGGTCTTGAATACCTGAAATTCGATTTTCGATTTCATCATCAAAATAATGGATGCATTGGCAAGGCGTTCGCCGTCGAGAATCAGCGTGGTGTTTTCAAACTTGAGATTGTCTCCCGCGGATCCCCCGAGCAAGGGAATTTCCTCAAACCCCCAGTGCAGCGCCGCTGCAAGAGACTCCTCACTGTTTGACAATCCATCCATCAAACAGATCGCTAATGGCCAATAGTGCTCATTTTCATCATGTGTAAAAAATTCGGTCTTTTGCTGGATAATTTGTGAAACCAAAGTCTCCATATCAACCTGGTCACGGCCCGCTATCGGAAAAGCGGAAATCTCAAAATTTGTCTTGGGAAACAGCATCACCAGAATATTGCCATCGGTCATTCCATTGGGCGTTATTTCGCCAGCGGTGGAACAGGCTGCATAGTGCATGTCAGGCATATGCGATGACATCAAGTTAACGACTGCGCTTTCGTCCCATTCAGAATTTGAGAACAGAACAAGCGCAAATCCATAGGATTCTTGCGCCTGATACCTTGCAAGTATGTTGCCCAGATTGTCGATTTGTTCAGCCTCGGCATGCAAGCAAACCACACCGTTGCTGTAGACGGTTTCTCCCTCCAGCATTTTCCTCCTCCAAGAAATGCTCGATATGACTGTTGCGGATCATTTCACGAATGGCAGGTTGGCACAACTCTTAATCATGGTTCGTCGATATCTCAGACAGACCGAAAGTACACCTTCTAACACCCTCTCTTCTCAATAATACTCAACCCTGAGGTATGCCCAATGTCGATCTGGAGGGTGCGGGCAAGGAAGTTTCCGCAGGCTACAATCGATATTGTAACGTTGGAGGGTATTTATGGCATTTGTGAGTATGGTTGTTAACGGTTCTGCAGCATCTGGAGATGTTGAGGACCGTACGTT
>JASJDO010000116.1 GCA_030065115.1 Rhizobiaceae bacterium
TGCAAATGGAGATTTTTGGCCTCTGGACGCTGGTCATTGGCACTTGCGCCCTTGCAATTATTGCCGCTATTGCCTTGATGCGTCCGCTCAAGGGAATGACCGTCGGAGCACAATGGGCCATGCGCATGCACGGATTTGGCGGACATGAAGACTAGCAAACCAGACGGAAACCTGCGCGAGGAAGTTGATCGTATTGAAACCATGATCAATTCGCCAGAAGTGCGTGACCTGCGTTATAGAAACCGTGAAACTCAGGGGTATATTCGTCCTCGCAATGCTTCCACCATGATATTGCTGGATGGCCCTTCAAACGATCCGCGCATTTTGATGGGTCGCAGAAACAAGAATTTGAAATTCATGCCCGGCGCGTTGGTGTTCCCCGGCGGTTCAGTCGATCGTTTTGACGGCTCTGTTCCGGCTTCGTCTGAATTGACAGAAATCACGCGCTCCAGACTTGTTTCCGCCATGCGTGGGAAGGCCACAGAAAGGGGTGCGCGCGGGCTTGCAATGGCCGCGATCCGGGAAGTTGCAGAAGAGAGCGGGTTATTGGTCGGGAAACGGGCAGAATTTGACTGTAGCCATCCGCACTGGGAAGAGTTTAAGAACCGAGGCATCGTTCCTTCCCTTTCAGGTCTGCGCCTGTTCGCCCGAGCCGTTACACCTCCAGGAATGGCCAGACGTTTCGACACCTGGTTCTTCATTGCACACAAATCTTCCGTAGGCTTTGTCCCGGAAGGCGGGTTTTCACCAGATGGAGAACTGGAGGATTTGCAATGGATTCGTCCCGAAGACGCAATCACCGAAAATACACGCGAAATTACTCGTGTCATGCTGGTTGAATTGATTCAGCGTTTGCGAACAGACAAAGACCTGACTGACGGATATCCCGCACCTTATTATCACACCAAGGGCAGTCGGTTCCACAAATCAGAAATCTGATCGAAATTCCTACAAACTTGCAGTGAGATACTTCTCAGCGAGGCGTGAGACCAAGGCTTCATCCTTGCCGCCAATCAGCAGAAATGAATAACCATTTTCGGTCCATTGCGCTGAACTCATCCCTTCAAGCGTTGCAACGGAAACTGATTCACTGTCCGCTTTCCCGGTGCGCAAAATGCAAAGCGCCATCGGTTCCCCCATACTGGTTAGAAATGCCAGCTGGATCAGCGCTTTCCCCCGAAAACCCAAAACTTGCCCGCGTTTATATTCTACCTCTTCAGTGACATTCAGTTGTTCCAGTTTGATGTCCTTGCCAATTGCCGAAGAGACGCGCTGCAGCTCGGTTACCAATGCCTCTTCTGACTGATTGACCGAGGAGAGAGTGCTGTTGGTATAAAGCGCCTGATAAGCTGCTACATATTCTATCCAGCCCGGCTCATCTGATTTGGTAAGCAGAGTGCTGGAGCCGAAACCAATCGCAAGACACACTACCGCAACCGAAGCAGCGAGACGCCAGGAAGAGGCAGAGTTTTGATTTGCCGGGGCTTCCAATATCGCTGGATTTATGGGCTTGGCCGGCTTTATGTGATTAAAGCCTTGAACAATTGATTCCCTGTCGATCTCAAGTTGTCCCACCCTTTTGATAAGGGCTCTGTCGGTCTTAAGCGCAGCCTCGATTTCTTCAACAGGCGCGAAATCTGATTCACCGTCAAGATAAGCGACAAGTTCTTCATCGGTAAAAAACTTCTCAACCATCACATTGCCCTTTCTTGAACGCTAAAGCGATTTGACAACTTGCTTCTGGCAACAGCCAAACGACTCATGACTGTTCCCACCGGAATATCGAGGATCATTGCGGCGTCACGATAGCTGTAGCCTTCTACATAAACCAACAAAACAGTCGAACGCTGCGCTTCCGGCAATTGCAGGACAGATTCAACGACTTCGCTGGTCATCAGGGCTTTTTCCGGATTTGGCCCCTGATCCATCAACTCAACTTCTTCAATTTGCACAATACCGCCACCTTCCCGGACAGTTTGTTTTCTGATTTCGTCAATCCACAAACGTTGCGTCAGACGAAATATCCACCTGTCGAACTGTGTTCCCGCTTCATATTTCTCCGCTTTCTCAAGCGCCTTCAGGCAGGCAGCCTGAGCCAAATCATCCGCATTTGCCTTGTTACCCGCCAGTACAAGACAATAGCGCCAAAGCCGATCATAGACTTCTCCAATACCGGCTCTCACTTCGTCAGAAGAAGATTTCGACCTGAGCGGCCACATGAATTCACCTCATATGTCAATCCTTGGATGAATTCATCTTACTCCTCTGACTCAGCTTTGATATATGCAATCAAGTTGACAATTTCGTCATCCTTTTTCAAACCGCCAAACGACATCTTGTTTCCTGGTATCGTGCCCTTTGGATCCTTGAGAAAAGCCGTCATGCTTTCCGTATCCCATACAATGCCAGAGGCGCTGAGTGCCGGAGAGGATTTATATCCTTCCGCAGAGCCAGCTGCCTTACCCAATATCCCGTGAAGGCTTGGGCCCACTTTATGTTTCTCCGGCTTCACCGTATGGCAGGCTTTGCACTTCTTGAATACCTTCTTGCCTGCTTTGATATCTTCCGCTGCGACCGGCGTAGCGGCCAATGCAAAGAGAAGTGATGCAAGGGTCGTCAGATGTTTCAACATGAAATTCTCCAAACTTGGGGGCTACTTCCCGCCACCTCACCGAAGGAATTAGGGCGATTGGCAAGACAGCAGGAAGTATTCGTTTTATCGTTCAATTGAATGGTTATTTATCAAATACCATTCTGATAGAGACCGGGGTCACGCGCGTTATTCCGGGCAGCTTTGCCAGCTTCATCAATTCATCAATACCTGCGTCAATGCCCAAATCTTCTGTAGACAGCATGATGAAATCCGAAGTTGTAACCAAAACCCTGTTGTCCGACAGACGGGCTACCAGCATTTCTGCATCAACATCGTTTTCAGATCCGGCAAAGGCAAGTTGTGTTTCCACTTCGACAATTGTCATTTCGCCTGGCTTGAGGCTGTTGACTTCTTCCATATCAATCTCACCCGATATGACTGCTGTCGCCTTTCCAGCATCAAATACGTGTTTCGCCATACGTTCGTTTCGAATGTCGATGTAAGTTTCAACAGATGAGAGATCTATTTCGATTTTGAGCGCACCTGCTTCAGATACGGTGCCAGAAACACCATTGAAGTGATGGACTTCACCAACCACATCCTTTTTGATGGAGCCAAAGGCCACCCTTGATTGATCATCAACGGATTTCCATTCAGCAAATGCAGGTGTTGCTGCGATTAGAGATACACCCAGTGCGATTTTTCCAAGCAATTTCATTTCTAATTCCTCCAATAAAGTTTGCTTTCATGATGTTAAACGTGCCACTCGCGAATTTATTCAGTGAAAAATGAAAATTATTTTTGGCCACTCTGTTTCAGCTTGAATTGGATATGGGACACTGCCAGTGTGCGAAGGTTGAATATCCCTGGAAACCCGCTGCCACATGTCTCAAGCTGCAGAACCATCAACGTCAGAAATGCAGGGCGGTGCAGCCGACATAAGGTCCATTATCGCCGCAATTGCGACCATTTCTGTAGTTGGCATGGGGTTGGGCTTGTCCGGCCCCCTGCTCAGTCTGCTGATGGAACGCGATGGCATCTCATCGAGCGTGATCGGCGCAAACACAGCCGTCGCCGGTCTTGCAGCAATTGTTGCAACGCCTTTCGTCACCGACCTTGCGAGGCAATTTGGTGTTGTCAAAACCATTGCCACTGCAATTGTGCTGAGTGCGCTCACCTTGGTTGCTCTCTATGTCACCGAGCCCATTCCAACCTGGTTCATTCTAAGGTTTATGCTGAGCCTTTTCATGTCCGTTTTATTCGTATTGAGCGAATTTTGGATCAACTATTCAGCGAATGAAAAAACTCGTGGCTTTGTTCTCGGTATTTACGGAACGGTTCTTAGCATTGGTTTCGCTACCGGCCCGGCGATCGTCTCATTTGTCGGCATTGACGGATTTCTTCCCTTTGCAATTGGCGCGATTATCATCCTATCTGCATTAGTGCCACCTCTTTTAGCCAGAAAAGGCCAGCCGGTAATCGAAAGAAGCGGGAAGACACCCTCACTGCTGCCCTATTTGTTTGTTGTTCCGCTCGCGACCGCGGCCGGATTTGTATTTGGTGCCGCCGAACAATCCCAACTTTCATTGTTGCCGGTTTACGGAACCAGCACCGGAATGAGCGCAGCGGATGCCGCGTTGTTGCTGACTGTTCTGGGAGTTGGAAACGTGGTCTTTCAATTACCACTTGGTATTTGGAGTGATCGGGTAAGCGATCGCAGACACATCCTGCTATGCTGCGGCGTGGCGGGCATTGCCGGCGCCATTCTGTTGCCAATAGTCAGCCATAGTATCTGGCTGACCTACCTTATTATCTTCCTTTGGGGCGGAGTGATCGGCGGTTTGTATACGGTCGGCCTTGCGCATTTGGGGTCGCGTCTTACAGGCGCTGACTTGGCGCAGGCAAATGCGGCATTTGTGCTGTGTTATGCAACCGGCATGACCATTGGCCCACAATTGGTTGGCGTCTCCATGGATGTCTTTGGACAATACGGTTTCTCGATTGGCCTCGGCACCGTTTTTATTGCCTATCTTGCGCTCTATTGCTGGCGGGTTCTTTTCTCAACCCGCTGATATCTGGCTGACCGCTTGATCAAAAAAAGAATGGTCACCTAGGGAGTTCGCCATCATCATACTGCCTTGCAATGTGGAAACGATGTTTGAAGCACGTGCTTTTCGCTCTTCAATTGCAACTTGTTCCGGCAGGCGTTCAACCAGCCAATCGACGTTCTTGTTGAAAAACTCAGCAACGGCGTCTGCCATGGTAGCTGGCAATCCCGCACTCTCCGCGCCTAGCATGCCACATAGGCAAATCCGGTCACTTTCAGCCAAAGCGGATCGATAGACATCCACCATCGCATCAATGTGTTCTTTGGGAGTGTGTGTTTTATCTGACTTGCTTTCCAACGCATCGAACACACGATCAGAGTAGCGGGCAATCAGCGCCAATCCCAGGTCTTCCTTTTTTGGAAAATGATAATGCACAGATGCACTTTTGATACCGAGCTCTGCAGCGATATCGCGGAAGCTAACCGCATGAAATCCTTTTGAACGGACATCCCGCTCCGCACTATCGAGTATTTTTACTAACGTATCGGTCATCTGATCACTCCGATGTGTTCTGTCTACCAATAGATAGGCTTGACAGAGCGAAAAAGCAAATCCATAACTGATTACCTACCTACTGATAGATATATAGGAGTAAATATCATGAAAGTGTATGAATTCGCAGGTTTCCCAAATCCAGCCCGGGTAAGGATTGCCCTGGCAGAAAAAGGTCTGACTGACAAAGTTGATTTTGTATCGGTCAATGTTCCAGAAGGCGAACATCGCAACGCTGAATTCCTAGCCAAAAATCCGAGCGGAAAAGTTCCTGCGCTTGAGACTGAAGATGGTACGGTAATCGCTGAATGCACCGCCATAACAGAATATCTCGACCACATGGACGGGGCGCCAGAATTGACTGGTAAAACACCACAAGAACGGGGCGTTATTCACATGATGCAACGCCGCGCCGAAGAAGGTCTGTTGGATGCAGTCGGCGCATATTTCCATCACGCAACACCAGGCCTGGGGCCAGATATTGAAACCGTACAATTTGCTGATTGGGGCAATCATCAAAAAGATCGCGCAATTGAAGGGATGAAGTATTTCAACTCAGTGCTGGAAAAGCAGGATTATGTGGCGGGTGATACGTTTACCATGGCCGATATAACCGTTTTTGCTGGACTGGCTTTTGCCGGCTTTGCAAATATTGATGTGCCTGCCGAGTGTTCAGCCTTGAAAGACTGGCAATCAAAGGTATCCTCAAGACCAAGTTTCGCCGCCTAAGGAGCAAATCATGGAACTCAATGCAGATTTCAGCGAACGGGCTGTAGTGCATGCGGGAAAACAGGAATGGGTTCCCTCGCCCATGAAAGGTGTCGACCGGCGGATGCTGGATCGCATCGGCGGTGAAGTCGCACGAGCAACGACAATTGTCAGATATGCGCCGGGAAGTCACTTCTCCGCCCATACCCATACCGGAGGCGAGGAATTTCTTGTGCTGGATGGTGTGTTTCAGGACGAACACGGCGACTTTCCCGCCGGCACCTATGTTCGCAACCCGCCGACTTCCGAACATACGCCCGGATCAGAACCAGGCTGCACGATTTTCGTGAAGCTATGGCAGTTTGATATGGAAGATCGGCACCAAATGAGTGTGGATACTAACACCGCCCAGTGGTCATTGGATCCAGGACGCGAAGGCGTGAATATCCTGCCCCTGTATTCTGACGACCGCGAAGACGTTTCCATGGAGGTCTGGGATGCTGGACAAAAAGTCGGACTTGATTCGCCAAATGGCCTTGAAGTTCTGGTTGTAGAAGGAAGTTTTACTGAAAGTGGTGAAACGTTTGAAAAACAATCCTGGCTAAGGCTGCCGACCAAGGCGTCTTCGATTGCGGAAGCCGGTACCAATGGCTGCAAGGTCTGGATCAAGAGAAACCATTTGAAAGAGACACCACAAGCGCCTTCGGCTTAGTCCTTTCAACTTGACATTTGGCGGCAGATGAGTAATTTGCCGCCAACTCTGGGCCGCGAGTGTGCGGCCTTTATCATTTCCTCAGATACACGGGATAAAGACAATGGCAAAGGCCACCACCATCAAGATCAAGCTTGAGAGCACAGCAGATACCGGTTTCTTTTATGTAACCAAGAAAAACAGCCGCACCATGACCGAGAAAATGGTCAAGCGCAAATATGATCCTATCGCGAAAAAGCACGTGGAATTCAAGGAAACCAAAATCAAATAAGCACGCTTCGTGGTGGCGAAAACGTCCACGCAGCGCGGCATTCATTGATGCTGCCACTCGCCATTTGATGTAAGGTAATTGATACCGAACAGTCGGCTAATCCCGGTACTGTTGAATTTTGGCAGGGGATTTCGAATATCTTTAAGAAAAAGGGTCCCGACCAGCAAGTTGAGGACTAGGCCGGAGCCATCCAGCAATTGACCGCCGCGCAAAACGGCAACAAATACGATTGGCAGGAACGGGAACCCAACAGGTTCCGTTCCTGCCAACGATAATCGGGACTGGCTCTCGGGGCGTCTGGAGCCACGCCGCGATCATTTGCAAAAACCCTGTTTATATTTAGTAAAACCACACTAGTCTTGGACTCGATTGTTGTTATAAACAATATCGGTATTTATTCTGTGATAAATATCACAAATTTGTAGTTTTTTTGATTGTTTATTGACAACCGGAATGTTTGCACTCGAGGATAAACACTTCAACGCCTGCCATATATTTGCAGAGGCCTCGTTGCAAACCATCGCAATTCTCGTTGAATCGGCGACAGCAGTTTTTTGCCCGAAGGGAAAGATCATCTTCGCACAGGGTGACCCGGCTACTGAAATTGCCGTCATCGTGACCGGAAAAGTAGGCGCCAAGTGGATTTCACCCGATGGACGTGAGGTTCTTTTCAATGACCATTTGCCTGGCGATGCGGCAGGTTGCGCTTCCGTGCTAATATCGCGGCCACGCACACTTTCCTGCATTGCGGTTGCAGACAGCAGGATCATCAAAGTTTCCGGCAGCCTTCTCAATGCGATCATTGAAAAAGACCGGCGGGTAGCGGCAAACATCATTACCCACCTAGCATCGGTTCAGCGGTACCAGACGCAACGCATATACGAGTTTTCAGTTTATCCGGTCCGGCACCGGATCAGGCTGGAGCTCCTGCGGCTCGCTGATGTGTCTGCGGCAAACAGGAAAACCGCCGATAGCCGGGCTTTGACCTTCGAGATTCCGAAGCACCAGGACATTGCCAGCAAGGTCATCACCCATCGAGAAGCAGTAACACGCGAACTCAGGGCGCTTTCAACCGCCGGGATTATCAGTACCAAGCGAAACAAGATTCGGGTAATCGATCTGCATCGGCTGCGCGAGTTGTGCCAGATTTGACAGTTTTGCCGTTCCTTCAACGGACACGAATTAGCTGCAGTGACCCAAATGTAAATTGCCCGTCAATAATACAGCGAGACAGCGTGTTTAGCCTCGGCAAAGAACAGCCACCGCTCGACAAGCAGACCGATCGTCATCAGCAACCCAGCCATGGCAAACAATAACGGATAGTGAACCCCGGTAAGCATTGGCGCCATGCATAGCATTGGCATAAAACCGCCGACGATCATGGCAATCAACCTGAGCTTGCCTGCATGTTTGCGGCCGATCTTGTGCACCATTTCCCTGGTCAGGTAGTTTTCGCCGGTATGAGGTCTTTCGAGCAAGCGGACCTTACCCAGTTCCCCAAGCCCAGTTGCGGTTCCAGGCGACGAGCCCACTCTTGAAAAATCAGCGGTCATGATCCGCCGCCACCACATCACTTTCACGATCCAGGCGATAAGGACCAGGAAAATCCCTGCCATGAATACCGGCAATGACAAAAGCGGTATCCATTGCCAGTAACCAAATGCGGCACACAGAAAGAGACCGCTTCCAAGTGAAAACAGCAAGTAGCACACCGGTGTCAACCATGTATTCCAGAGCGGGACTGTCTTCAGCTGCGCATAGATCATTGAAGTGGTGAATACAGTAAGCATGGAGCCAATACTCACGATCCACCCGATCCACATCACGCGTTCATTCCAGAACACCCATACCAAGCCATAAATGGCAAATGCAAAAAGGGTTGTCACGGCGCACACCCCTTCCCTCGAGAGCCAGGATGACCGCCACTGGCTGAATGCCCGCCATGCCCGTTCAGGGTGTCCCAAATGGAAGGTCGACGAAACCAGCCCGGCGATTGCGAGACCGGCCGCCAATAGGCAAGCGGCGAAGGCGCCCACTCCCCCACCTGGCATCGGAACATTCAAGCCAATCAAGGACATCATGCCGAAACCGGCACCCGACGTGACTGTGAAGAAAATTACTGAAAGTGCCGGATGCATCAAAGTCTCTCCAACATCTTGTCGACCCATCCCAGAAAGCCGTCGGCGTGGTCCGCAATCTCATTCTCGGCAGGATATTGTGTTCCCGACGTCTTTGGCCTCGGCGGAAGGTACTTGTTGACTGGTTTCGTGCCCTGTTCCGGCATCAGGTCAAATCCGCCGCGCTCCGCCACTAATTCGGACACCTTTGAGTTTGGATCGCCCAGATCGCCGAAATGCCTTGCTTCCGCCGGGCAAGTCCTCACACAGGCCGGAACCCGGTCTTCCTCGGGGATATTGTCATTGTAGATGCGGTCCACGCAAAGCGTGCATTTCTTCATGACCTGTTCGACCGGATCCATTTCCCGCGCGCCATACGGACATGCCCAGGCACACAAGCCGCAACCGATGCACATGTCCTCGTCGACCAGTACAATCCCGTCCTCGGCCCTCTTGTAGCTCGCACCCGTGGGGCAAACCGTGACGCATGGGGCATTCTCACAATGCAGGCAGGATTTCGGGAAATGCACGATCGAGGCGGGAGCGATGTCCGGAGAAACTTCGAATGTGTGAATTCTGTTCAGCCAGGAGCCGACCGGATTGGCACCATAGGCGTCAAGGTCCGAAAGTGGTGAGCCATAGCCACCGGTATTCCATTCCTTGCAATTCACGACGCATGCGTGGCAACCAACGCAGGTATCGAGATCGATTACCAGGCCGAGTTTTGTTTTGCTTGGATTTTCCGGCAGTGACGTCATCGATCAAGTCCATTCATCGCCGTAGGATACATCTTGGGGAGCGCTTTCTGACGCAGGCTGAGGTTCGAACTGAGGGAGCGCGGGACCGGTTTGACCGGAAGCCTTTTTGATGCTTACGCGCAGGTCGAACCAGGCAGCTTGACCCGTGATCGGATCGGAATTTGACCAGCGCAAACCGTCTCCTTTCGCGGGTAGCAGTTCCTTGATCAGGTGGTTCAACAAGAAACCCTTCCTCGCTTCCGGTGATTCCGGATCCAGATTCCAGGCACCGGGGCGCTTCCCGATGGCATTCCAGGTCCACATGGTATTGGCGTTGACCGCCTCCATGCGTTTCACCGGAACGGTAATCTCGCCGTGATGAGACCTAACCGTTGCCCAATCCCCATCTTTCAGTCCCTCCCCGTCACAGACAGGCCCGGGGACAAACAGCGGGTTGCTTCCATGGATTTGCCTTAGCCAGGCGTTCTGGGAGCCCCATGAATGGTACATCGCAGCTGGACGCTGGGTAATTGCGTGCAAGGGGAACTCGGCTTCGTCAACCATTGTTCCCTCGAACGGGGCATACCATGAAGGCAGCGGCTCGAAGCAATTGATCATCCGCTCTCGATGGGAATCGGGCGGCTGCGGATCAATCTTCCCCTCCGCGCTGAGCTGGAACTTGCGAAGCGGTTCGAGATACAACTGGAAAACGTTTTCAATCGGTTTGTCCTGCAGCCCCATTTCGACCGCCCAATCCTGCCAGGCGCGGTTGGCGTGCTTGAAGTAGCGGGCCTCATCAGGCACATGGGCCTCAAAAAACCCGCCATTTTCAATGTATTTCTGTAGCTGCTCCGGATTGGGCTCCCCTCGCCCGGTCTTTGTTCCGTCTTTTCCCCGCCAACCTGCAAGCGGGCCTATGCCCGGCCTGCGTTCATGGTTGATCATGTAGTCTGCGTAGTCCTTGTAGGTTGCAGTTCCGTCTTCGTTGGTCATCCCCGGCAATCCGATGCGGCACCCCAATTCCAACAACACGGA
>JASJDO010000117.1 GCA_030065115.1 Rhizobiaceae bacterium
GTCGCTTGAGGTGGTCAAGCGGATTGGTACAAACATTATTGAGAATAATGTTGAGGTTCGTCGTGTTGTCGACGAATTCACCAAGGATTGGCCCGAGACTGTAAAAGTCACTTACATGATCGACCAGTCAAGCTTCATCTTTGAAGTTCTTGGTTCATTGCAATCATCAATCATCACAGCCATCGCGCTGGTGATGATCATTGTTGTTGCGTCGCTCGGTGTAGGATCTGGCCTTTTGGTCGGCATCGCAATCCCGACTTCGTTTATGGTTGGCTTCCTCATCCTGTCCGCTGCAGGTTTGACTGTGAACATGATGGTTATGTTCGGCATGGTCTTGTGCGTGGGGATGCTGGTTGATGGCGCCATTGTGGTAACCGAATATGCCAACCGCAAGATGTCTGAAGGCATGCCACCCAATGAGGCATACCCTCGGGCTGCAAAACTGATGTTCTGGCCGGTGGTTTCTTCCACCGCCACAACGCTTGCTGCTTTCTTGCCACTTCTGTTGTGGCCGGGAGTTCCGGGCGAATTCATGAGCTACCTGCCAATCATGGTGATTATTGTTTTGACAGCATCCCTGATGACAGCGCTGATATTCCTTCCTTCAACGGGTGTTGTATTTGCTACGATCGGCGGCTTCCTGGGTCGCTATCAGCGGATCATCAAGTCTACACTGGTTGGTGTAGGCTTGGCGATGATCGGCTATTTCGGTGTTTTCTCCGGGTTGCAGGCCAGCAATGTCGTGCCAGCATCTGCAGCGATACAGACGCTACTTGCCATTGGGCTAGGTGCGCTTGGAGCATTGGCCACATGGTATATTACTGGCTGGTTGGCACGCAGAAAAGCTGCTCAACCCAAAGAAGAAGATTCAGTGGCCCGGATGCTTTCTTCAAAGGAACCGTTGAATGTTTGGCGCGTTCCTGGCGCCATGGGTGCGTACCTGAAATTCCTGAGCCTTGCCGCCGGTAGCCTGGTAGGAAATATCATTGTCATAGCGATGGTGATCGGTACCGCTGTCCTTACCTTCACTGCATTTGGCGAAAACAGTAAAGGCGTTGAGTTCTTCGTCGATGAGGAACCAGACATTGCACTGATGTTTGTCTCAGCGCGCGGCAACCTGTCTGGCTCCGACATCCGTGACCTTGCGGTACGTGTCGAACAGGAGGTTTTGAAAGTCAAAGGCATTGAAAATGTTGTCATGAACGCGACCGCACCTGGCGGTGGTGGTGGCAATGCACCCAATCCCTCGCTTCCACAGGACCTTCCAGCGGATAATGTCGCAACTCTTACCCTTGAACTCTCTGACTATTCTGAACGTCGGCGTGCACGGGAAATTTTCGCAGAGGCACGGGAACGCACTGCGAGTATCCCCGGAATTAAAGTAGAGCTTCGCAAGATTGAGGGTGGACCGCCAACAGGCAAGGATATCAGGTTGCAGGTGAAATCCACCAATTACGACACCCTAATCGAGACAGTCACGCGAATTCGCGGGAAATTTGATACGCTCGAAGACATCCAGGATCTGGAGGATGGTCGCCCCCTTCCCGGCATCGACTGGAAGCTGACCGTCGATCGCGAGGAAGCTGGCCGTTACAACGCGAGCATTCCGGCAGTTGGCGCCATGATCCAGCTGATCACAAACGGTGCTTTGATCGGAACGGCCAATCCGGACGATTCTGATGACCAGATCGATATTCGGGTTCGACTTCCCGAGGAAGAGCGGTCATTAGACAAATTGAGTGAGTTCAAATTACGGACTGCCAATGGTCAGGTTCCGATCTCGAACTTCGTTGATATGCAACCAAAACCACGGGTTTCTTCGATCACACGGCGTGATGGCCTCTATGCAATGGATGTGAAAGCAAACCTTCTTGCTTCAGCCAAAGCAGACGGACTGACACCTGATGAGAAAATTGGTGAAATTCAAGCATGGCTCGATACGCAAGAATGGCCAGAGAATATCTTCATCAAATTCCGTGGCGCTGACGAGGAACAAAAAGAGTCAGGTGAGTTCTTGGGCAAAGCTGCCATGGGGGCATTGTTCCTGATGTTCATCATCCTGCTCACCCAGTTCAACTCGTTTTATCAAACCATCATCACACTGATGACAGTTATCCTCGCGATCATCGGCGTCTTGATTGGCATGATGATTACCGGACAGAAGTTCTCGATCATTATGACTGGGACAGGTGTGGTTGCTTTGGCAGGTATTGTTGTGAACAATGCAATTGTTCTAATCGACACATATAATCGCCTGCGCAGTGAAGGCATCGATGTTCGCGATGCGATGCTGAAAACTTCCGGCCAGCGTCTACGCCCGATTTTGCTAACAACCATTACGACCATTATGGGACTGGTGCCGATGGCGATGGAGACGAACCTGAACTTCTTCACGCAAACGATCACCATTGGCTCGATTACGGCGATCTGGTGGACCCAATTGGCAACCGCAATCATTTCGGGGCTGGCATTTTCAACACTTCTGACGCTGATTGTCATACCGTCTGCACTGGCATTGCCAACCAATGTGGTCAGGTCCGGTAAATGGATTGCGTCACCCATCACACGCCGAATGCAACCTGCCCTTACTACTGATGCGGCACAGGAATTGCCCCCTGTTGATCAACAGGAAGTTGTTCCAGCTGTAGTGAACGAACCAATTGTTGAAGCTCCGGTAATCGACCCTGATGAAGCGGAAGAAGTGGCAGCCGAACAAAAACCAGTACGGAAACCCGTGGCCAAATCCATTCCAAAGCAACGGAAGGTACGGGTCAAGAAGGCAACTTCAAAGAGAACTGCCTCTGCGAAAGAAGGCAGCGGCAAACCGAAAACACCGCCCATCGCGGATGCAGCGGAATAAATTGCTGGTGCTACGTATGCAAGCATCAGGCCTCTCCAATATTTTTTGGAGGGGCCTTTATCTTCTGGCGTTGTAACGACCCCAATTTCGGATCGAAAACGGAATAGACAACAAATAAAGAATTGCGACCCCGGCGAGGACTTTCCAAGGATAACTGAACAAGGCAGCCGTCAAAAAAACCGCCAAAATCATAAGGGGAAGGAATAAATCCCGGCGGATTTTTTCGCTGATATTTTTGCCTGAAAATGTTGGAATGTTGGATACCATCAACAGGCCGCAGGCAAGCGTAAAGAGTATGCTGAATATTGAATAGACCGGTCCGGTTGGTGTACCCAACAATTGTAGGTAGATTGGCAGCAAAGCAAGCAGTGCACCAGCGGGAGCAGGAACTCCAACAAAGAATCGGTATTGCCATTCCGGCTGATTTGGATTGTCCAAAGCCACGTTGAACCGGGCAAGGCGAAGGCATGCGCAGCTTGCATAAACCAGTGACACGGTCCATCCAAACGGCAGGCCGTTCAAAATTGTGAAATACAATAGCAAAGCGGGCGCGACACCAAAGTTCACGAAGTCCGCCAAGCTGTCCATCTCGGCGCCAAACCGGGTTGTTGACTTGAGGAATCGTGCCACACGTCCATCAATGCCATCCAGAAAGGCCGCAAAAATAATTGCGGCAACGGCCAATTCCAACCGCCCTTCAATGGCAAAACGAATAGACGTCAAACCAGAGCAAATTGCCAGCAGTGTAAGGAGATTTGGAAAGATTGTCCGTAGCGGCACATCCCGCAAACGGGTCGGTGTTTCTTCAGCCTGTTCTGGCGGAAGATCATCACCATCTGGATCAAAAGGTGGAAACGGACTTTCCATGGGTCTTGGCCTAGCTAACCCGAATGAGAGGCACAGGTTTTTCCTTGCCAAAACTGGCGAGGACCGTTTCACCAGCAATGGCGATCTGCCCAACAGACACATTGGCGTTTGCTTTTGGCGGCAGGTAAATATCCAAGCGCGAGCCAAACCGGATGAGGCCAAAACGCTCGCCACAAGCGATCGTTTCGCCTTCTTGTGCCCAGCAGACGATCCTTCTGGCAACCAGTCCGGCGATCTGAACAACAGCCATCTCGCCTTTTTCCGTTTCGATCACCAGAGAATTGCGTTCATTCTCCTGCGAGGCTTTATCCAACTCCGCATTCAGGAAGCTGCCCTTCTTGTAGAAAATACCGGTGATTTTCCCCTTCATTGGCGCCCGGTTAACATGACAATTGAAAACGTTCATGAATACAGAAACCCTCAACATCGGGTCTTCGCCAAGACCAAGCTCTTTTGGCGGCACAACCTGTCCAACATGGGAGACCTTCCCATCTGCAGGGCTTATGACAAGATCGTCACTTACCGGCGTGACCCGCTTTGGGTCGCGGAAAAACAAAGCGCACCAGACGGTAAGCGCCAGACCTATATAAAACAGCGGGTCCCATATCCAGCCCAAGATCAGCGTTAAGACAGCGAATGCCGCAATAAACGGATATCCCTCCCGGTGAATTGGAGGAAAGGCGTTCTTGATTGTGTCGAGCAGGCTCATCTCGGCTCCGGTTTGTTTGTAAGAAAGAGTGCGATATCGCTATCAGCTTTGGGCTTCAAGCTCAATCGCTGACCACTTGCTTGCGGCCCAAAATTCCAAGCGTGTCATTTTCCCGAGCTGCGCGCAGCTTGTCTTCAGCTTCCGTTGCTTCGCGCTGACGGTTCCACATTTCAGAATACAGACCCCCGTGTTTGAGTAATTCATCATGCGTGCCGCGTTCAATCACTTCTCCCGCGCGCAGCACCAAAATCTCATCCGCAGACACGACTGTGGAAAGCCGATGCGCGATCACAACTGTGGTGCGGTCTCGGGATACTTCGTCGAGCGCGGTTTGAATTTCACGTTCCGTTTGTGTGTCCAAAGCGGATGTTGCCTCATCCAGAATAAGGATTGGCGGCGCTTTCAAAAGCGTTCTGGCAATTGCAACACGCTGCTTCTCACCTCCCGACAATTTCAAGCCCCGCTCTCCAACCTCAGTTTTGAAACCGTCAGGCAAAGCGCGGATAAAATCTCCAATTTGAGCCATTTCCGCTGCAGCTTCCACCTCTTCATCTGATGCATCTGGCCTGCCGTATCGAATGTTGTAAGCAATGGTTTCATTGAACAGAACTGTGTCCTGCGGAACCATGCCAACATGCGCCCGCAGGCCTTCCTGACGGACATCTCGCAAGTCTTGACCATCAATCAGGATCGCACCATCAACCACATCGTAGAAGCGGAACAGCAATCGAGAGATGGTAGACTTTCCGGCACCAGACGGTCCAACAATCGCAACCGTTTTTCCGGCAGGAACTTTGAACGAAACATCCTTCAATATCTTCCGTTCTTCATCGTAGTGGAACGCAACATTGCGGAATTCGATTTCACCGTTCTCAACGACAATCGCGGAAGCATCAGGCTTATCCTGAATTTCCTGCTCAACACCCATCAGCTTGAACATCTCTTCCAGATCAGCGAACCCCTGCCTGATTTCGCGATAGATGAAACCTATGAAATTAAGCGGCAGGAAAAGCTGCATCAACAAGGCATTGATCATCACAAAATCACCGAGTGTCTGGCTTCCGTCCTGGACGGCCATTGCTGAGAGGACCATACAAGCCACCATGCCAAAACCCATAATGATGGCCTGACCAAAATTGAGCCAGGCCAAAGATGTCCAGACTTTAGTGGCCGCAATTTCGTAACGCGCCATGGATTCACCAAAGCGGTTTGCTTCCAGCTGCTCATTGCCGAAATATTTTACGGTTTCGAAATTAAGAAGGGAATCAATTGCCTTCGAATTCGCCTCGGTATCATTATTATTCATGTCGCGGCGAATGTTTATCCGCCAATCAGAAGCCCTGACTGTGAACCAGATATAAGCGACGACCATAATCACCACGATCAGCACATATCGAAAATCAAACCAGTACCAGATCACAACCGCCATCAGGGCAAATTCGAGTATGGTTGGGATGCCGTTCAGAATTGAAAACCTGACGATTGATTCAATTCCCTTGGTTCCTCTCTCGATCACACGCGAAAGTCCACCCGTTCTACGCTGGAGATGATATCTCAGGCTAAGTGCGTGAAGATGGCGAAATACAATTGTAGCGAGCCGGCGTACGGCAAACTGCCCCACACTTGCAAACAGTGCATCGCGCAACTGATTGAGCGCAATCACCAATACCCGACCAATATTGTAGACCACAATCAACATGATCGGGGTCAGCAGAAAGAATGGCACCAGGCTTTCGACATCAGTATCCAGATTCAGTTCACCGGTAAGTGCATCTGTCGCCAGCTTGTAGAGATATGGCACAAGTACAGTGACAATCTTGCCTACAATCATAAACAGAGTAGCGTAGAGCACCCGGCGTTTCAGATCAGGGCGATCATTCGGCCACATATATGGCCAAAGGTTTTTGAACGTATTCCAGAGACTGCCGGATTCTGCGCTTATCGCAGGTTGTTGCATCTGCTGCGTTTGTTGAGAATTGTCGCTCACTAACGTCCCCTGCCCTTTGCCATCTGGTTCATGTCGGCAAAAACTGTCTCCAGAAAACTAAACGTGGATGGATCTATTGAATAAAGCATCCGCGTACCGTCTTTTTCTGCCGTGAGCACACCTGCATCCTTCAAGACGCCCAGATGTTGGGAAATCGTGGATTGGGAATGTTCAAACCCGTCACAAAGGTCACCACAGCAGCAGCACTCTCTTGCAAGCAAATGGTTCACCACTTTGATTCGAACAGGGTGACCCAGCGCCTTTAGCAACTCGGCGGTCCTGTTTTGATGGTCTATTTCGCATGATTTGGATTTCTGTTCAGACATCGCGCTGATTTATCGGCAAATACCGATAAAGTCAAACATCTATCCAGCAAAAAAGCCTGGCCTATCCTTCGTCCTGAACGGTCTCACCGGCGTTGTCTTCAGGGACCTTAAACACCTGCCCGGGGTAAATCAGGTCCGGATCGCGGATCTGGTCACGGTTCGCATCGAAAATCGTGGTGTAACGAATGCCTGCCCCATAATTCCTGCGAGCTACTCTCCAAAGATTGTCACCCCGTCTGATAATAACAGATGCACCAGTCCGGATTACTTTCTCCTCAGAAGCTTCTTCCACGACTTCCTCAACAGGCTCATCGGTTTCAACTGTCTCGCCGACTTTGGCAACTTCAACGGCTTCTTCTACTTCCTTTACGAGTTTCACCGGCTCTGCGGCTTTTTCAGGTTCTTCCGCGACTTCTGCTTCCTTGGGTTCGGCGGGTTTTGCTACCTGTTTGGCTGTCCCACCCTGGAGCGCCAGAAGCGATATGGTTTTCTTCGGCTTCTCTGTTTGAGGTTCAGGTTTTACTTCAGCAACTTCCGGCTCATGAACCAGTTTCACCTCTGCGCGTGCAACAACCTTGCCGGAAACTGTATTGTTCATGTCTGCGCGAATATCGTATTTGCCCGCAGAGAGTGTTCTCTCACCTTCAAACAGAAACGCACCATTCTCGGCAATATCAGCACGGCCCAACAACTCACTCTCCAGATAGATATTCACTGACAGTCCGGGCTCGCCTGTGCCAGCGATAAAGAGCTTATTGCCTTCTACTTCCGCAGCTTCGATCAAAACAGGCTTGATCGGTGCTGCGCTGGGCTGGAGCCCTGCGACTTCTGAATTCTTTATGGAAACTGCCACATCTTCGGTCTTTGTTTTCACCTCCACCTTGGATACATCAGAAGCAATCTCGCCAAGTTCCACCTTAGCGACTTCTTCTTTTGCTTCCGCCACCGGCTCGATTTCCTGTTCAGCTTCCGCCACCGGCTCGTCTTCTGGTTCAGCTTCCTGCTCGGATTGCTTGACCTCAACAACCGACTCGGGTTCTGGTTCTGGTTCGGGTTCTGCAGCCGGAGCTGGTGCTGGTTTGGTCAACACACGAGTGGCTTCACCAGGCTCGGTCACCAATACTGCAAGCTCCTCTTTCTTTTCAGGCAGCGGCACATTAACCACACCAGCCTGAGCAGAAGCAACTTCTGCACCCTCTTGGGTTTTTGCCAAAAGGTTCAACTGATGCAGACCCGGCGCCAAAGGCTCATCTAGAACAAAAGCGAAATCTCCGCCTGAATCTGAATCGGTTTTGGCAATCGATACATCACCATCGAACAATTCAATCTCGCTGTTGGCCGGGCCCGTGCCAGCGATCACTGCATATCCATCAGGTTCCACACGCAGCACGCTGAAATTGGGAACAATGGGTTCACTTGTTATCTCAGGCTCGGCCTCGACTTCCGGCTCCGGTTCCGACTCTTGAGTGAGGCTTGCAACTTCTTCCTCTGGCTGTGTTTCTGGTTCCGGCTTCGGATCAGCATCAGTTTGGCTCACAATCCCCTGAGCAGGTTGCTGAACTTCTTCACTGATATTGGGCTCCACAAAGACAAAATAGCCAGCGACACCGGCTGCCGCGACACCGGTTGATGAAAATAGAATGGGTAGAAGCGATTTTGCCATTTGTTCCCTGCCCCTGCCAGAATATATTGTTATTGGAGTTGCTTATAGCACAAGCATCCCTGTCAGCTATAGCGATACTCCAATGGTTTTATAAACCAGAGTCAAAACCAAGAAAGCAATCTAATATGCCCCAAATCAAGTCAATTTGCGTTTACTGCGGTTCCAGTTCGGGCACGGAAGCCGATTTTGTGAAAACAGCACACATTCTTGGTGAAACATTGTCTGCGCGCGGTATTCGACTTGTCTATGGCGGTGGCACCAATGGGTTGATGGGAGCAGTGGCGAAAGGTGCTCACACGAATGGCGGAAGCGTAACCGGGATCATTCCGCAATTCCTTCTCGAGCATGAGGCAGCAAACAACCCATCGCATTATTGTGACGAGGTAATTGTTTGTGAAACCATGCATGAACGCAAGCATTTGATGTTTGAAAAGGCAGATGCATTTGTCACGCTGCCGGGTGGCATTGGAACTTTAGAAGAAGTTGTCGAAATGATGACCTGGTCTCAACTAGGAAGGCACGAGAAACCGATTTTTCTCTTAAATACCAATTGGTTCTGGGATCCGTTTATCGAATTGATTCAACATATGGAACAAAGCGGCTTTCTACATCAGGCATCAAAAGCCAAGCCAATAATTGCGCAGAACGTCGAAGAAATCATCGAGCATTTAGGTCAATAGTTATAAACAGACATTGTTATAGAGCTGTCATATTCCCGTGCGATTAAACCTTACCGCAGTCCCCAATCATGCGGTTCGCGCCAATCCCCGTCCCCCTAACACTTGGCGCATTACTGGCCATCGTCTGTAAGAGCAGAGGATGGCTTTTCTTTTGCCCGTTCCTTGTTTTGTGGATGAAAAATGGAGATTGCATACAGCACCAGCGCAATCCAGATCATCACAAATGCAGCGAGCTGTACGTCCCGCATCGGCTCCTTAAAAAGGTACACGCCGATTAAGAAAATCATTGTTGGAACCAGAAACTGCATCAATCCGATTGTGGATAATCGCAACCGTTTTGCGCCTACTGAAAACAGGATTAGGGGTGTTGCGGTGGCTGGCCCGGCAAGAATCATCAGCCAGAAACTATCTGGTGATTCTAAAACGACAGACGTGCCGGACGCGAATTTCCATCCAATAAACCCAGCCACAATGGGAAAGATCAGTAAAATCTCAATCAGGAACCCTTGTGTTGGACCAACATCAACTGTCTTGCGGATCAAACCATAAAGACCGAATGTCAGCGCCAAAGCGAGGCTGACCAAGGGAAATTGTCCACCTACAAAGGTCAACATGACCACAGCAGCCGTCGCAATCGTAATTGCGGCGAATTGCAATCGGCTGAACCGCTCCCCCAAAAACACATACCCCAGCAAGACACTGATCAGCGGATTGATGTAATAGGCCAGTGCGGTATCCAGCACTCGCTCTACGGTTATCGCCCAGATGAACACCCCCCAATTGAAGGATACAAGACATGAGGTCAGGAACAATGTAGCCACTTTGCGAGGTGACTTCAGCGCGGGTAACATATCGCCCGTGCGCCGCAATGCGAAGCACACAATGACGGCAATCGGCAGAGACCAGAAAGCGCGATGCGCGGTCACTTCAACCGGATCAAGATGCTCGGTCAGTTTCCAAAAAAGTGGCAGCGTGCCCCAAATGAGATAGGCGGACAGCGCAAAGAAAAATCCGGAGCGGGGATTATCGCTCATAGTGTATCAGTTCTGCACTGATCGCTTCATATTGTCGATCAAACATAAGTTGCATCAACTTTCGCGAAACAAAGAAGGGCACATCAAATGCTTCCAACAACTCAGTTGAAGACCACGGAATGAAGCCCAGCAGCTTTTTTGACTTTGGAAAATGAAAAGTCACATTCATTTTTTGTGTATCCTGCGGCATTAAATGGAGAATGAAACCGTGGGAGCCCTCGACCAAACCGAAACCAGGCGGGCAGTTGTCAGCGCCCTGCTGTTCCAAATCCTGCAGGTACTGGTTTTCAAGAACCCAATCGATAGCTTCAAATTCACGCAAAGCCTCTTCAAAGGAGGCATTCTTAAAACTTGGACTGTCAAAATCCGCACGTTGAAACCAGCAATGGTCTATGCTTTTCAAATCCGTTCAACCTTCATCAGCTTATAATTAATTGAATCTATCAATGCCTGAAATGAAGCATCGATGATGTTGTCGGATACTCCAACCGTCGTCCAACGCTCGCCAGTGCCATCAGTCGATTCAATCAATACGCGGGTAATCGCTTCCGTGCCGCCGTTTAGGATGCGCACCTTGTAGTCTACCAGCTCAAGGTCAGCAATTTGATCCTGATACTTGCCCAGATCCTTGCGCAGGGCATTGTCC
>JASJDO010000118.1 GCA_030065115.1 Rhizobiaceae bacterium
TGAACGTCGAGGCGGTTTCATAATGAACGAGAAATCAATTGGCCGGACACGTGCACTATTTTGCGACCTTCTGAATTTGCCGCGTGGCAAATATGTGCCTGCCAAAGCTACGAAGGGAGGGAGGATCGGCTTCGCCAGAGGGGCTTTTGCGGTCTCCTATGATCGCGATCTACTGACAATTCCCGGTTGCGGATATTATGACGGTTTACCCGACATGGAGCTTGTCCTTGATGATGAGCGCAGAAAATCATGGCAAGCTGGTACCGAAATCGCATTGGGAAACCTGAAAGTTGATGATGAACCCTTTGGGCTATGCGCGCGGTCTCAGCTTTTCCGTGCCGTTGATGAATGGAAAGCCCTTGGTTTGTCGCCGATGGTGGGGCTTGAAACGGAAGCATACCTTTTTCAACGCGATGAAGACGGAATTTGGCGTCCGTATGACACGCCAGGCGCTTTCGTATACGGCACGGGATGCGCCAATGATCCGCGTGGGGTTATGGATGAGATTTGGGAAACCGCCTATGCGATGGATTTGCCGATCGAAAGCATGAATGGTGAGTTTGACAATGGGCAATTTGAACTCACCTTACAGTTTGATGAGCCGATCAAAGCTTGTGATGATGCTTTTCTGCTACGCACCATGTCTCGTGAAATTGCATTGAAGCAAGGCTTGCTGTTGACGTATCTGGCGAAGCCGATCCCGGATCGTGGTGGGTCGGGATTGCATGTTAATTTCAGCTTCAACGATGACAACGGTAACAATGCCATCGCGCCAAATGGCGAGCTTTCAGAACTTGCAAAACAGGCGATTGCCGGGTTGATCGAACATCATGAAGGTCTTGCAGGCCTGCTAGCTGCAACGGTGAATTCCTATGATCGGCTTAATCCGGGCAGTATGGCCGGTTACTGGGCAAATTGGGCTGAGGATCACCGCATGGTCACGACGCGTTGCTCAACAAAGTCGCCGAAGTCTGCCAGACTTGAACACCGCATGGCCGATTGTGCGACAAACCCCTATCTTGCCGTAACTGCAGTGCTTCAGGCAGCAAAGCTGGGCGTCGATAGCAAGCTTCCACTTCAGCCAGCAGAAGATCTGGACGGGATTGAGAATGTCCGTGAGCGAAGACATGTGCCTTCCGCGCTCGATAAATCGATGGCGGCACTGGATGAAGATGAAGCCTTGCGAAAAGCGGTAGGTGAACTTCTCTGCGATGCGATGATCTTCTTGAAGCGTGATGAATTTAAACGCCTTCAAGGAAAGAGCGTCGACGAAGTGCGCGACTATTATCTACCGTTTATCTGATCGCCATTCGTTAGGCCTTGGATATTAGCACAGGACAGAAATCCTCAGGCGATTTCTTTCCAGATGTCTTCGATTACGGTTGCTGCGGACAAAACATCGTCTCTTGTGGTGTCAAACTGGCCTACCTGAAACCGGATGACCTTTCGGCCCTGATGAAGGCCCTGAGTCAAGTAAATCCGGCCATCGTCATTGATTGCGTCGACCAATTGCTGTTGCTTGGCGTCGTCTCCGGGGCAGCGAAAACTGAACAGGCTGAGAATAGGTTCTGTCACGATCTCAAACCCGTCCATTGCCGTGATCATCCCGCATAGTTCTTGCGCCCATGTGATGTGGTTTCGAATTCGCGTGCGCAGGTTTTCCATCCCGTAAGCCCGCATCACAAACCAGAGTTTCAAGGCTCTGAAGCGGCGGCCAAGCGGCACAGTCCATTCCGAGAAGTTGGTAACAGACTGTCCGGTTGTCTTCAGGTATTCAGGCTCAATCTTGAGGGTGTTTAATTGCGCAGCCGGATCTTTGAGAAACTGGACAGAACAATCAAACTGTACTCCAAGCCATTTGTGTGGATTGAATACGATGCTGTCGATTGTATCAACGCCCTGCCAGAATTCATCGCGTAGTTCTGGACAGATCATGGCTGACCCGGCCCAGGCCGCATCAAGATGGGTGTATAGATTCTCCTCTTTTGCAACATCGGCGATGGATTCAAGGTCATCCCAAGCGCCAATTCCTGTTGCGCCGGTGACCGCGATGATGCCCGCCGGCTTATGGCCAGCTGCCCTGTCGTCAGCAATCGCATTCTTCAATTGCTCAGTCTGCAAACCAAAACCAGAGCCGGAAGTTGGAAGTTTGACCAGGTTTTCCTGTCCAATTCCTGCAATCCAGCACGCGCGGTCAATTGACGAATGGACTTGATCTGAACAGTAGATTCGCAAATTCCCCTTGCCAGACAAACCTTCGCGATTGCCACTCCATTGCGTGGCTCGTTCCCGCATGGTCAGGACTGCCGAAAGTGTGGCGGAAGACGCGCTGTCCTGAATGACACCTTTGTAGCCTTCTGCTAGACCAAGAGCCTGTCGCAGCCAGTCCACCATGACTTCTTCCAGTTCTGTGGCGGCTGGCGATGTCTGCCAAAGCATGCATTGAGCTGCCATTGTATTGGCGATCATCTCTGCAAGGGCCGAGGGTGGCGAGGCGTTTGCCGGAAAATACGCAAAGAAATTGGGATGCTGCCAATGCGTTATTCCTGGCATGATTTTGGTTTCAAAATCTGCCAGAATTTCTTCGATTGTTTCGGGGCTTTCGGGCGGTGAGTGCGGAATTTGTGACGCGATTTCACCGGGCTTGGTTTGCGCGCGAACCGGGCGCTCGCGCAGGGTCTTGTGATAGTCCGCTCCCCAATCAGCGACCGTCTTGGCATGTTTCGCGTATTCGTTCCAATCCATCGTTCAGCCTCATGGTGCGACGATTGGGGTAGCTTTCAACTGGGGTTCCCCGACCTCGAGACCCACAAATTCAGAGCCTTCCTCGAACCAGCTCTTCGGGGCAGGCGCACCCCACAGGGTCTGGCGTTGTGGGTCCTTCAAATCCCACTTGATGGGTTCAAGATCGGGATCAACCGTCTGATAGTCTGAACAGTATATCTCAATCCGATGCCCATCCGGATCGCGAATATACAGAAAGAACGCATTTGAAATACCATGACGGCCAGGACCGCGTTCAATGTTGGGCAGATATCCGGTGGTCGACATCAAGTCCAAAAGATCGATGATATTAAGTGGGGTCGGCACCCAGAATGCGAGGTGATGCAGGCGAGGCCCACGGCCATTGGTGAAGGCCACATCATGTACGCCGCCCTTGCGGTGCATCCAGGCAGCCCACAGTTTTTTCGAATCTTCGTCTTCGGTATATTCGGTTACCCTGAACCCCAATTCGTTATAGAACGCAACACTTTCATCCACATCTGTAGAAAAACAGTTGAAGTGATCAATCCGCAGAGGTTTGACGCCCCTATACAATTCATATTTCTGGTGGATGGAAGGCAGTTTATCCATAGTGTGATAAAATTCGAGCGGCATGCCGAGATTATCTGATGTCAGAAGTGTGCGACCTTGATGATCTCGCTCAACCCATTGCGTTTCCCGGCCTTTGGACTGAAACCATGTTTCTGCACGATCAAGATCATCTTCGGAGTATACTTTGAACCCCATCACTTCAACAGTGCCGGGTGCGTCTGATTTCTGAAGGATTACGCAATGATGGCCGCGTTCCTCCATTGCGCGAAGATAGATGTGATCCTCGGTTTCGCCGCTGACTTGCATGCCAAGGATGTCGCAGTAAAATTTTTTGGATGCCTGAAGATCGGAAACGTTCAGACACACATGGCTCAAGCGCACGATGTTTACATCAGGATAAAGATTGGGTGCTGGTACTGGCATTGGCTTTCTCCCGATTTCCGACTAGGCGCCGAGCTGTGGAATTTTGTGCATTCCGGTAGCAAGCCCGACATGCTTCTGTTCCATATAGAATTCGAACGACCAGTCGCCGCCATCTCGCCCAATACCGGAGGCTTTTACGCCACCAAACGGCGTGGGGAGATGACGCACATTTTCCGAGTTCACCCAGATCATCCCCGCTTCGAGTTGGTTTGTGAAGCGCAGGGCCCGTGTCAGATCATTGGTCCAGACATAGCCCGTCAGGCCGTATTGAACATCATTGGCTATACGCAACGCTTCTTCTTCATTTTTGAAACGAATGGCAGTCAGCACCGGACCAAAAATTTCCTCTTGGGCAATTTTCATTTGATTGTCAGCGCCGGTGAAAAGTGTCGGCCGGACAAAGTAGCCTGTATCGCCGTGTCGTTCACCTCCGCAAGTAATATCGGCTCCTTCATCGCGGGCAATATCGAAATATGAGGAGACCTTGTCAAAATGGCCTTTGCTGATTAACGGGCCCAGTTCTGTATCGGGATCAAGTGGATTGCCGATCCGGATTTTGCCCACCCGTTCTTTCAGTTTGGCGAGAAATTCATCTGCCACACTGTCTTCGATCAACAGTCTGGATGAAGATGTGCATCGCTCGCCATTCAGCGAGTAGATCATGAAGATTGCTGCATCCAGCGCGCGGTCCAAATCAGCGTCTGCAAAGACAACAACGGGATTTTTCCCGCCGAGCTCGAAATGAACCCGTTTCAACGTGTCAGCGCCCTGCTTCATGATCATGGAGCCGGTCTTGCTCTCGCCGACAAAGGCTATTGCCTTGATGTCCGGATGCTCGGTGAGTGCTTTGCCAGCATCCTCGCCGAAGCCGTTCACAAGATTCCAGACGCCTTTTGGCAGTCCTGCATCTTCCGCGATTTCGAGCAGGATTTTCGCCGTCACCGGGGATAGTTCAGCAGGTTTGTGAACGATGGTGCATCCCGCAGCCAATGCCGGGGCGATCTTCCACGTCGACAGCATGAATGGCGTGTTCCATGGCGTAATCACACCGACAGGACCGATGGGCACACGCGTAGTGAAGTTCATCAAGGTTGAAGATGGAAGGGTTTGCCCGTCTCTTGCAGCCGGTGCCCTGTCAGCGAAAAATCTGAAATTTTCCGCACCGCGCAAAGCAGCCTTCGACATGAATCGAAATGCTTGCCCCGTGTCCCAGCATTCGCAAAGTGCAATTTCCTCCGCGCGCGCGACAATGCCGTCTGCTATGGCATGGAGAATTTTCTTGCGCGCGGCGCCATCCATGTCCCGCCATGCCGGGAAGGCTTCCTTGGCAGCGTTCGCCGCAGCGTCAATATCCGCTTTGCTGCTTTTTGCGACGGTACAGATTTCGGTCTCATCCACCGGAGAATGGTTTTTGAATGTTTCTCCGGAAATTGCAGGGCGGTTTTCACCATTGATGTGGTTTAGGACGCTATTTTGTTTGAACCGCTCCAGGTAGGTGTTGAGTTTTTCCTGATGCGTTTTGAGATCAGCCATGTGCTAATCCTCTTTCATGAAGTTTCGGATCGAGTTTGATTTTGGGCTGAGTGAGGTGTCTATGTTTCTCATCTCCATGGAGAGCGCAATCGGATAAGTGTTCATTGCCGATTTCAGGAACGTTTCAGCAGCAGCAAAAATATGCTGCGTTGCTTTTTCGCGGGTTTCCTGATCACGCCCTTCGCGAAGGCGAACGGAAATATCAATATATCCGTTTTCTAAATTACCATCTGCTATCGAAACATGGTCGGCTTTCAGCGCACGGACCCTGATGCCAGCTTTGGGGAATACGCCGGTTTCGATCGCCGCCAACCGTATGCAATCGCACAAGGCTGCGATGTCAGTTCGCTCTTCCATATTTGCGGAATAGTCGAGAATTAGATGTGGCATGGCATCTCCCAATTGCTTGCGATGTTAAGCATTATGTGATCTTGTGTCAATTACTTGTCTTGTTAAGTATTTAGGAAATGGCGATAATGGGGAATGACAAAACAACCTGACTCAGCAATTCGCGAAACCTCCCGCGCCCTGCCAATTGCACTGTTGCGAGCGCGCGAGACTATTATGGCTCCAATTCGTGAGATGCTGTCAGAAATCGGATTGACCGAACAAAAATGGCGTATTCTCAGAACACTGGATGAATTTGGAAAGTTGGAGCAAACGGCCATCAGCGATCGCGCATGCCTGTTGTTGCCCAGTGTTACACGCATCACCAAGTCCTTGGAAAGTCAGGGTTTACTCACGAGATTCAGTGATCATGAAGACAAGCGAAAAATGATGGTTGAAATCACGGATCAGGGACGAAAAATCGTGCGCGAAAACATTACGTTGGCAAATGAGATCTATGATCACATCGAAACCCGTCTTGGAAAAGAAAAAGTGGATGATCTTCTGGATTTGCTAGCCGAACTAAAAGACTTGAAAATTTGAAACAGATTTTGGTTGTATTCGGGTGTTCAGTTAAAATTTGGGAACTGCTTGACCCAATAGCGCTGCTCTCAAGACCAACTCAAACCGGAAATGCATCCTCTGGCTTGTAGGTTTTAAAACTCTCCAGATATTGTGAATCCGCCTGGCGTTGCCATTCGCTATCGGGCTGGATCGCGGTTACACAATGATACTTTTCACGGTATGCTTTCGTATTGTCATTGGTCTCCATGACGATGGTCACCAACCCTGCGACTTCACCTTGCTGTTGTTCGACCAGTTGAATTGCGCCATGCATTGAACCGCCGGTTTCTACCCATTGATCCACCAGCAATACGCGAGTGCCGGGTGCAAAAGCCGGAAGACGCATTTCCATGGATTGCGTCCGACCTGTGTAGTTGGTGTAATCCGCACTGTCGGTATCCACACAGAGCTTGCCTGCCTTGCGAATGGGCAGAAACCCTTTTCCCAGGCGTGTTGCGATGCCAGCACCCAGAACAAAGCCCATGGCATCCAGTCCGCCGACCACATCTATTCGCTTTGGGTCCAGTTCTGCGCACAGATCGTCTAGCAGGTCGTTGAATGCTTCACCATTGATGTATATGGATGTCGGGTCGAGCCAGGCAAATTTGTCCCCTTTGGTATTGGGAGCCATGAGCGGAAAATACCAGCGATCATCCCTTGGCCCTTTATCATTTGGTGATTTTCCGGCTGTCATCTTGCTCCCCTTTCCAAATTTTCAAAAAGCTGATTCAAACGCTTCGGATCAATGTTGTAAAAATCGTCCTTCACGTTAATTCCCGTTGCGACCATCAGGCAATCCACATGGTCAGAATAGAGATGGACATTCTCTGGTGTGATTCCGGATGCAAGTGCGATCGACAGGTCACCACATGCGTTTCGAAAGGTTTCGATCTTTGATGTGTCAGCGGCCTTGCCTGTGGCGATGCCGGACGTGGTCACCACATCCATATATTCGCCAGCAATTTTTGCGGATAGAGAATAATCGGAAGGATTGACCTCCCGTTGTTTCTTGAAAGCCGTACCGCCAAAATACAGCCCGTTCCAGTCGACCTGTCGTTTGACTTCAAGGATTTCGGAAGCCTCGGTTTGTTGGTTTATCGCAGATCGCTCGTCAATCCGTGCGTCGTCGGCCCAGTAACCATCTATGCGTGTTCCTTGCTTTTCAAGGTTTGCCAGGATGGGAAACGCATTCTTGCCCGTGACTGCCAAAAAATTGATCCCGATCCAGTGCTCGGGAAACCTGCTTCTTGCCTCTGTGATTATGGGTAAAAACGGGTCGATGCCAAAATCATGGTTGATAAGGAAGACGCCGGGGCAACCTGTGTCAAAAGCAATTTCCATGTTTTGAATGGTTTGCTCAGCATCAATCACGTGGATGACCGGCAATACAACAGCGTGGTTGGAGCCGAATGATTTTCGAAATTCATATCTGTTCAAAGCGCATACCTCACGCCCAAACTTATCAACAGGCTGATGATTTCGCGAGCTTTTTTCGATGAGGACTGGACTCACTTGCGAAATACAAGATACGTTTTCATCTGGAGTGTGATGCAAGGCTAACGGGAGTTAAAACATAATGGCAAAAGAAATCAAAAATTCACTGTTGAAGCCAAGCCGCAGGGAAGTACTGAAATATGCAGGGGCCAGTGCTTTGGCCATGCCATTTGTAAACCGGGCCTGGGCGCAGACAACAGAAATCAACATGCTGGCGTGGTATGGCCATGGTGAGCCGGATATCGTTGGCGAATTTGAAGAAGCAAACAATGTAAAATTCAAACCGAAATATTATGCGGGCGGTGACAATATGTTGGCACTCATCGCACAATCTCCTCCCGGAACTTATGACGTTATTCTGTCAGATGCTGAATTTGTGCAGCAATTGAATGCGGCCGGATATATCGAAGAACTCAATGCAGCTGACTATAATTTTGACGATATGCTGCATGAAGATTTCACCAAATTCCCAGGACACTGGGCAGATGGAAAACTGCATTCGGTCATGGTGCGGTTTGGTCATCTCGGTGTTTCCTACAACAAAAATGCCATCACTGCTGAAGAAGCCCAAAGCTATTCGTGCTTCTGGAAAGAAGATGTGAAAAGTAAAGTCGGACATTTTGACTGGCATTTGCCAAGTCTTGGAATGATCAGCCTCTACAATGGCAATGGTGCCGGACTTTGGGATCTGGACGATGCTGGTTGGGACAAGGTTCAGGAAACCACCTTGAGCTTGCGTCCACAGGTTGGCGGTTATTTTGACTATGGTGGTACGTTTAACTCACTGAAGAATGGCGAAATGCTTGCGATGTGCGGTATTGGTGACTGGATCACCGGTGTTCTGGAAAAAGATGGTGCACCTGTGGGTTCAGTCGTGCCAAAAGAAGGCGGTATTCAGTGGACTGAGAGCTATTGTATCGGTAAGGGCTCTGAGAAGGCCGACATGGTGAAGAAATTCATCCAGTACATGCTGTCACCGGAAGGGCAGGTTAAGTCAGCTCAGATGGCTGCTTATCCCGGTTTCTGTATTACCAAAGCAGGTCGTGCGAAACTTAATGAAGTGGATAAGAAGGAAGCCGAACGCACCGGTCAGGTAGACGGTATGCCTAACGATCCAATCACCTTGGTGAAGGAAGGTCGTATTCATTATCGCGACATTCCAAAACAGCAGTCTCTGGAAGACTGGAACGATTTCTGGTCTGAATACAAGAACGCCTAACCAGTCATGACCATTATTTTGCTTCTGCCGGCCAAGTCGGCGGAAGCGTATTTCTTTTTTGGTAGCTGATATGGCGCAATCTGATCCGAACAAAACTAGTATTGCCTATCGCATGACGTGGCGAATGCCGATCATTGTCTGGCAATTTCTGTTTTTCATCGGCCCGCTTGCTCTGATGGTCGCGATGTCCTTCTTCCTTGTGAAGAATTACAGGATGGTCGAAGCCTTTGAGATGAAAAACTGGGCCAAGATGTTCGGTCGGGATTATTTCTGGGACAGCTATCTTTATACATTTGGCCTTGCGACTGCCGCCACGCTCATTTGCACCCTGATCGCGTTTCCTGCCAGTTTTGCACTGGCGTTCAAGGTTTCAGCGAATGTACGGCGTTGGGCAATTTTCTTGCTCATCATTCCGTTCTTCACAAGCTATCTGGTTCGGACGTTCTCCTGGTACGTGATTTTGGCAGAAAGCGGTGTTGTGAATGCCATGCTTGGCTATGTCGGTCTTGGCCCCTACACGATGCTCAACACCATGTTTGGTACGCTGGTAGGCTACCTGACCCTCACCTTGCCACTGGTCATTATTCTGCAGACCATCTCGCTTGCACAGGTTGATCGTTCCCTGATCGAAGCGGCGCATAATCTCGGGTGTGGACGCATGCGAACCGTGCTCACCGTCATTGTTCCACTTGCAAAAGTCGGTTTGATCATTGGCGCGGTTTTCTGCTTCATCCTGTCATTTGGCGACTTTGTCGCGCCGTATTATCTTGGTGGTTCCAAGCCTCCCACGTTGCCAATTCTGATCATTGACCAGACAAAATCAGGGCAGCAATGGCCGCGAGCAGCGGTGGTTGCGATTACGATGATGGTGACGCTTTTCACCATTGCTTTTGCGGCGATCTATGCGGCCTATGCCAAACGGGGCCGGACATGAGAGACAGTGGATTGCGATGGATTTTATGGTCCTATCTGGCTCTTGTGTTTATTTTCGTTTTTTCCCCCATTCTGGCGAGCGTCATCTTCTCGTTCAATTCACAACGGTTTCCAACGATACCACTCGGTGAGTTTTCGCTTGAATGGTATGAAGCAATTTTCTCAGACCCCGAAGTCTGGGAAGCAGCGGGCCGTAGCCTGTTGGTTTCATGCTGCACGGCGTTGCTTGCAACTTTTATCGGCTTCTGCACAGCCTACACTGATTTCAGATATAATTTCCGTTTCAAGGGCGCTTACTTGGCGTTGGCGCTGTTGCCGCCAACCATTCCCTTGATCATCATGGCACTTGCGATGCTGGCCTGGCTCTCTCGCATCGGTGCATCCGGCCAGGTGTGGTCGATCATTCTGGCCCATACGGTTTTGACCGCACCGTTTGCCATGGCAATTATTCGCCTGCGGTTGTCCCAGATGGACGAGAGTCTGGAAGCTGCAGCCTGGAACCTTGGCGCCGATGAATGGGCTGCGATGCGTCATGTTATCGTGCCGTTTGCAAAACCTGCGATCATTTCAGCACTTTGTCTCACCGCAGCCGTTTCCTTTGATGAATTTGCAGTCGCGTGGTTTGTGTCTGGCCTCAACAAGACCATTCCTGTGGTTATTCTTGAAATCGTTCAGGGAAACATTGACCCACGCGTCAACGCGATTGGCAGTTTTGTATTTCTCACTTCCATGACCCTCGTTGTTGCTGCGCAGCTTTTCTACATGTCCAAACAAAACAAGGACGCATCGTAATGACCGAATCCCTGATTGAGTTTGATGGTGTTACAAAACGGTTCGGCGATTTCACCGCTGTGGACAGCGTTTCCTTCTCCATCAATCGTGGAGAATTCATTTCACTGATGGGACCTTCGGGCTGTGGCAAAACCACCAGTTTGAGAATGCTTGCAGGGTTGGAAACGCCAGATGCGGGCGAAATCCGCAT
>JASJDO010000119.1 GCA_030065115.1 Rhizobiaceae bacterium
GCGATGGCGACCATGGACATCATCAAGCTCTACGGCGCTTCACCTGCGAACTTTCTTGATGTTGGTGGTGGCGCGACTGCTGAGAAGGTAACTGCTGCCTTCAAGATCATCACGTCTGATCCAAATGTGAAAGGCATTCTGGTAAACATCTTCGGTGGCATCATGCGCTGTGATGTGATCGCGGAAGGAGTGTTGACCGCTGTCAAAGAGGTTGGTCTTAAAGTGCCACTCGTCGTGCGTCTTGAAGGCACGAAGGTGGAAGAGGGCAAGGCCATGATCAATAATTCCGGAATGGACGTAATTGCGGCTGACGATCTGGATGATGCAGCTCAGAAGATCGTGAAAGCGGTTAAAGGGTAGTCCCAGAATGCGTTACTTGCTGAATTCACTGATCGGCGGGCTTGCGTTGGTTGCTTTGGCTTTTCCTGCTTTCGCGCAATCAGATGCACCGACTGAAGATACAGACCCGGTTTTGGTCTTCAATCGTGTTTGTTACGCACAGGTCCCGGTTCTGGACAATATTCGTGACATGTCTGCGCGTTTTGCCTGGGAAGCCATGGGTGGCGAAGATTTAAAGCAGTTTACAACCCTGGAAAACCCGGATGTACTCGAAGGTTGGGATGTGCGGATAGCGAAACGTCTCTATCGGCTGGGAATTATTCAGACTGACGTGACCGGTAATTTCAAGGAAAATTTCCCTGACTTTGCCAATGGTTCAACTACCGCATGCACATTGATCCTTGATGGTCGCGACAATGCGGAAGTCATACTTGAGCGCATGAATACGCTTGTTCAGAAAGAGCCTGTGAGCGCTAATGTCCCAGAAGGTGATCTCTTGACCACTACCTGGGCAGGTGGAAATGAAGATTTCAAAGTCTTCGTTTTTTATAAGTCTGACCAAAAAAACAAGGCAAACCTGATCAACGTAACCATCCTGTCCAAGGAAAAACTCTAACTATTTTGGCAACAGAAAATGCGTTTGCGTTTTCTACTAATCAAACCCACCAACGGAACATCCAATGTCTATTTTGATTGATCGCAACACAAAAGTTCTCGTCCAAGGTCTCACTGGCAAGACCGGCTCGTTTCATACCGAGCAATCCATGGCTTATTTCGGCACCCAAATGGTGGGTGGGACACATCCAAAAAAAGGCGGTGAAAAATGGACAGGGTCCAATGGTGAAGAGCTGCCGATTTTTACAACCGTTGCCGAGGGAAAAGAGAAGACAGGCGCTAACGCATCAGTAGTTTATGTACCGCCTGCTGGTGCAGCCGGTGCGATTATCGAAGCCATTGAAGCCGAAATTCCGCTTATCATTTGCATTACCGAAGGTGTTCCGGTGATGGATATGGTTAAGGTAAAGGCAAAACTGGACAAGTCTAACTCTCGCCTGATTGGTCCGAACTGCCCGGGTATACTGACTCCTGAGCAGTGCAAAATCGGCATTATGCCGGGGTCAATCTTCAAAAAAGGCTCTGTTGGCGTTGTTTCGCGCTCAGGCACTCTGACATATGAAGCAGTGTTCCAGACATCCAATGCAGGCCTTGGTCAAACCACGGCGGTCGGTATTGGCGGTGATCCGGTTAAAGGGACCGAATTCATTGATATGCTGGAAATGTTCCTGGCAGACGACGAAACGGAATCCATCATCATGATTGGTGAAATCGGTGGTTCAGCTGAAGAGGATGCTGCTCAATTTATCGCAGATGAGCGTAAAAAGGGCCGTTCAAAGCCTATGGCAGGATTTATTGCCGGTCGAACCGCCCCTCCAGGCCGAACAATGGGCCACGCAGGTGCTGTAATCTCCGGTGGCAAGGGTGGTGCTGAAGATAAAATTGCCGCTATGGAAGCAGCGGGCATTCGGGTTTCACCATCACCTGCCAAGCTCGGCGAAACGCTTTTGGAAGCTATCAAAGGCTAACCAAAACCTGCAATTGGCCCGCAGGGGCATGTGATCACTGGCATGCCCACAAGATACGGTAAAACTGCGGTTGCGCTTGGAGTCTCATTTTACTATTGAGGCGTCAAAGCCAACGCCTGCGGAGCATATAAAAATGGATAAATGGGTTTACACCTTTGGCAATGGAAGCGCTGAAGGCGAGTCCAGTATGCGGAATTTGCTGGGTGGCAAGGGCGCGAACCTTGCAGAGATGAGTTCACTCGGATTGCCGGTTCCTCCAGGTTTCACAATTACGACCGAGGCTTGCAACTGGTACTACGCCAATAACGAAACCTATCCTTCCACGTTGGAAGAGCAGATTTTTACGGCGTTGGGTTCGATTGAAACTGCTACAAACCGCAAGTTTGGTGATCCGGCTTCCCCATTGTTGGTTTCTGTTCGTTCTGGAGCTCGTGCATCCATGCCAGGAATGATGGACACAGTCCTCAATCTTGGTTTGAACAACGATACGGTAATGGCTCTTGCAAAAGAAGCCGGCGATGAAAGGTTTGCGCTCGACAGCTACCGCCGATTCATACAGATGTATTCCGATGTCGTATTGGGTGTGGACCATCACGAATTCGAAGAAATTTTGGAAAGCGTGAAGGCAAATAACGGCTTTGATCAGGATACTGACCTTCAGGCTGACGACTGGAAGGGTGTTGTTGCAAAGTACCTTGCCAAGGTTGAAGAAGTTTTGGGCAAGCCATTCCCGCAAGATCCAAAGGAGCAGCTTTGGGGAGCAGTGAGCGCGGTTTTTGCCTCATGGATGAACTCTCGGGCAATTACGTATCGTAAACTTCACAATATTCCTGCTGAATGGGGCACCGCTGTAAATGTTCAGGCTATGGTCTTTGGCAATATGGGTGAGACTTCTGCAACTGGTGTTGCTTTCACCCGCAACCCATCAACCGGTGAGAAGAAGTTGTTTGGTGAGTTTTTGGTCAATGCGCAAGGCGAGGATGTTGTTGCAGGGATCAGGACACCACAAGACCTGACAGAAGAAGCGCGTATTGCGGCTGGTTCAGATGCGCCATCGTTGGAGACTGTGCTTCCAGAAGCATTCGCTGAATTTGTTGCGACAGCCAACAAGCTGGAAGCGCATTATCGTGATATGCAGGATCTTGAATTCACCATCGAGCGCGGAAAGCTCTGGATGTTGCAGACACGTTCAGGAAAACGTACCGCAAAAGCGGCATTACGTATTGCGGTTGAGATGGCAGGTGAGGGGATCATTTCAGAAGAAGAAGCTGTATCGAGAGTGGACCCCGCATCACTTGATCAGTTGTTACACCCAACCATTGATCCGAGTGCGGACAAAATAGTCATTGCCATGGGATTGCCTGCTTCGCCAGGCGCTGCAACCGGAGAGATTGTCTTCAACTCGGAAGATGCTGAACGTTTGAAGAACGAAGGTAAACCCTGCATCCTTGTTCGGGTGGAAACAAGTCCGGAAGACATCCATGGTATGCATGCTTCTGAGGGTATTCTCACTGCTCGGGGTGGTATGACCAGTCATGCCGCTGTGGTTGCTCGTGGAATGGGCAAGCCCTGTGTTTCAGGCGCTGGGGGCTTGAGAATAGATTACCAAAACCAGCAGCTCAAAGTTCCGGGTCATACTTTGTCACCTGGTGATGTCATTACAATTGATGGTGCCTCTGGGCAGGTTTTGTTAGGTACTGTACCAATGCAACGCCCAGAGCTATCCGGTTCCTTCGGGACCTTGATGGAATGGGCTGACAAATATCGGCGCATGAAAGTGCGCACAAATGCTGAGACGCCAAATGATGCCAAGTCAGCTCGTTCTTTTGGTGCTGAGGGTATAGGGCTCTGCCGCACAGAGCACATGTTCTTTGAAGGCGAGCGCATTATCGCTGCGCGCGAAATGATTTTGTCGGAAACAGAAGAAGATCGTCGCAAGGCTCTCGAAAAACTCCTTCCGATGCAACGGTCAGACTTCACTGAACTTTTCGAAATCATGAAAGGTTTGCCGGTTACAATCCGATTGCTTGATCCACCGTTGCATGAGTTTTTGCCACACACAGACAAAGAGATCGAGGAAGTAGCAGCTGCAATGAATGTTGACCGCGAGAAATTGCGGGCCAGAAACATCGCTTTGCAGGAAGCTAACCCGATGCTCGGGCATAGAGGATGTCGATTGGCAATTTCCTATCCAGAGATTGCCGAAATGCAGACACGTGCGATCGTCGAAGCAGCGATTGAGGCGGGTAAGAAAACCGGTGAGAAAGTTGTTCCCGAAATTATGGTCCCGCTCGTTGGTATTCGAGAAGAACTGGATTTTGTAAAAGCACGTATTATGAAAATCATTGATGCCGTTCAGGAGGAAACCGGTGAAACGGTGGATTGCATGATTGGCACCATGATCGAATTACCAAGAGCGTGTTTGCGCGCCGCTGAAATTGCGAAAGCCGCCGAGTTTTTCTCATTCGGCACCAATGATTTGACCCAAACCACGTTTGGTATCTCGAGGGATGATGCTGCGAATTTCCTGACCCCTTACGAAGCCAAGGGTATCATCAAGCGGGATCCTTTCGTGTCATTGGATGTTGATGGTGTTGGGGAGCTTGTATCAATGGCGTCAGAGCGTGGTCGTGAAACCCGTAATGACATCAAGCTTGGCATTTGTGGTGAGCATGGTGGCGATCCGGCATCCATCCAGTTTTGTGAGACCATTGGTTTGGATTATGTGTCTTGTTCGCCGTTTAGGGTCCCGATTGCTCGGCTTGCAGCAGCACAATCAGCTATCGCCTCTAAGCAGGGTTAAGATATAGCCGCAATTGGGGTTAAATCAGACCCAGCTCATTGGCGATGCGGAATAACTCTGCAGCATTGCCGCCACCGGTCTTTTCTCTCAATGTCAGACGGTGGCTTTCAACCGTACGAACGGACAAATTCAGTTTTTCGGCAATGGTCTTGTTTTTTGAACCATTGGCTATTTCTATCAGAACCTGACGTTCACGTTCAGACAAATTGTATTTGCAGGCGGCAGGCTGCTTTTGCTCGCCGGATACGACGCTTTGAGAGACCTTTGAACCAAGATAGGTTCCGCCGTTATGAATCGCCTTCACCGCGAGTGTCATCTCTTCTCTGGAGACATCTTTCAATAAATATCCCTTTGCACCGATGCGAAGTGCTTCCCTGACATATTCCGGATTGTCATAGATCGACAAAAAGACAATTCGCGCATCCGGATCGTTTTCCAGAATTTCCTTTGCTGCGTCCAAACCTGACATTTCTGGCATGGAAATATCGAGGAAAATTATGTCGGGCGATATTTCTTTGCAAAGTTTTACGGCACGGGCACCATTTTCCGCTTCGCCGCATATCACCATTTCCCCGGATAATGTGAGACGCGATTTGATGCCATCACGAACCAATTCGTGATCATCTGCGATAAAGATACGGATAGACCCGCTCATGTGCTGGCTCTCCTCAAGCGGCGCGATCAAGTTCCCTGTTTTTGCGTGTTGGGATAAAAATATCAAGTTTCGTGCCGCCTGTTTTCCTCGTCTTCAGTTCAAACGTGCCTCCATGGCTTTCCAGACGTTCGCGAATATTTCGAAAGCCCATACCTCTTTGTTTGGAGTTGTTCTTTGAATTTTCGAAACCAACACCGTCATCGGATATTGAAAGCTGCACGCCGTTTTCCTGTTTCTCTAATTTGATGGTCGCATTTTTGGCTGATGAGTGTTTCGCGATATTGGCCAATGCTTCCTGTGCGACTCGGTACAGCGTAGTTTTTTCCCGCTCATCGAGACGTGTGCCGATATGTTCGACCGCTGTGTTCATGCTGATACTGGTTTGCGCTTCGAAATCGCTGCTCAAGCTCTTGATTGCAGATGCAAGCCCCATATCATCCAGTACGGATGGCCGAAGCGCCATCGAAATACGCCTGATTTCCGAAATCGCAGTTGAAATGGTTTTCATGGATTTCTGAATGGGTTCGCGCACTTTCGGCGATCGTTTCGCATTTTCATTTGCCAGGTCGAGGCTATAGCTGGCTGATACCAATAATTGCGATATGCCATCATGCAATTCTGTTGATACCCGTTTTCGTTCATTCTCCTGCGCATCAACGATTTCTCGCGCGAGTTCCTTAAGGCGGCTATCTGCAAACTTTTGTTCGGAGAACCGAACGAAAGCTAACAAAACGCTGGTGAGCGCGATTGCCCCAGCTGCCATGGCCAGCAAAACCCATCGGGTCTGTGCAAGGTTTTCTTCCAGTTGTTGCTGAACTTGGCCAATTTGTGCTGCGATGTCGTCAGTATATAATCCTGACGCGATAACCCAATCCCAGTTTTCAAGATAAACCGACATGCCGATCTTTTCGGCCCGCTGGCCAGTGGACGGTTTTGTCCAGTTGTACTGATATAGCTCTCCCTGTCGGTAATCTGTTTCAAGGAATCCATTCGTCAGCAAATCCAGTTCTGAGGCATATTCCTGAAATGTTTCATCCACTTCAAGTTCGGAAAGAAGGGGATTGTCCAGGGCTTTGCCATTGCTGCGTGAAACGAAAAAGTACTCGTCTTCACCAAAATTCATATTGGTAATCATTTCAGCGACTTGTTTCTGGGCCTGCAATCGGGAGACGTAGTCCCATTTGTAAAACGGGTCTACCGCTGCTCGTGCCAGTTTTACGTAGTTCTCAAGTTCCTCGCGCTTGGATTGCAGGATCATTTCTTCAACAACCTTGCCTTGAGAGACCGCAAGTCGCTGGGATTGGGAATCGATCAGCCAGAGCGCGGCGATGGAGATCAACACGATAGGGAGTATGGTCACTGCAAGGAGTTTGGTTCTGAAATTCATTTTAGGCTCCAGCGATAGGTGCCTGCAGATTAATCTGAGTAACCTGGGAGGTAAAGGAGCGGCGCTCTCAGTAAAACTACTGAATGCTTTGGTACTTGAACCTATTGCCAATACGTCCTCTATTAAATATCACAGAGGTTGAGGGGAGGAACTCTCAATCAGTTTCTGTTTTCAAAAATGAGCATCGGAGCACGAGCGCCGGTGCATTAACTACATTACGGAGGAGTATCCAATATGGATAGACGTAAGTTTCTTACTGGTGCTGCGGTAACAGGTGCAGCTTCAGCAACACTTGCAGCCCCAGCAATCGCACAGTCGGCGAAAGAACTGGTTATCGTATCAACATGGCCTCGTGACTTCCCGGGTCTTGGTGTTTCAGCTCAGCGTTTGGCTGCTCGGATCAACGAAGTTTCCAATGGCGCGATTAACGTTCAGTACTTCGCTGCTGGTGAGCGCGTTGGTGCGTTTGACGTATTTGATGAAGTTGCTTCTGGCAACTCACAAGCCTACATCGCTGCTGACTATTACTGGGTCGGCAAGCATCCAGGTTTCGCGTACTTCACATCTGTGCCATTCGGCATGACAACAGTTGAGTGGAATGCATGGATCAAGTTTGGTGGCGGTCAAGAGCTCTGGGACAAGATCTCAGGCGAATTCGGTCTTAAAGCCCTTACTTGTGGCGCAACAGGTACACAGGCCGGCGGCTGGTTCAACAAGGAGATCGAATCTGCTGATGACTTCAAAGGTCTGAAAATGCGTATTCCTGGCCTTGGTGGTTCAGTGCTTTCCAAGCTTGGTGCATCAACCGTTTCACTTCCAGGTGGTCAGATCTATGAAAACCTCGTCTCTGGCGCGATCGAAGCTACAGAATGGGTTGGTCCGTACAATGACTTCTTCATGAAGTTCTACGAAGCTGCCAAGTTCTACTACACTGGCGGCATGCACGAGCCAGGTGGTGGTCTTGCATTCGGTATGAACCGCGCATTCTATGATGGTCTTACTGACTATGAGCGTGCTGTGATTGAAGCTTGCTGTAACGAAGAGCATGCTGCTCAGTTCGAAGAAGCAATGGCTCTTAACGGCGAGTACATGCAGCGTCTTATCAATGACCATGGTGTTCAGGTGCGTGCGTTTAACGATGACGTTTGGGATGCAATGGGTGAAGCTGCTGAAGAGGTGTTTGAAGAGACACGTGGTCACTCTGCACTGGCAGCTGAAATTGATGATGCCTTCCAGAAATCACTTCGTGAAATCGGTGGTACAATGGCCCAGTTTGAAGGAACATTTGTTAACCAGCGTAACCGGGTTCTTGGCCTCGGTTAACCGAAAAATCAGACCGGCGGAGCCCATGCTTCGCCGGTTTTTCGTATCTTCTCTAATTTGAGAAATGCAAATCTTATCTCTTGTAAATTGATGGGGGCTCTATGACCGGGGAACCGTTAGATTCTGCAGGTAGCCCTGCAAAACCGGCACTGGTTGTGCGCACGTTTGGCTGGCTGATGTTGACTGTGCTTGGAGCCTTTCTGATCGCGAACTTCTTGAATGTGGGATATAAAATACCCACTGCGTTAAGCGGTAATCCGATGATGCTGCTACTATATGCCGTAGCGATAGCACTTGGTCTTTATTATGTGATGGGATCGAAGCAGAAGCCATTGCGCGAAGATGCTCTCCTGATTCACAATTTCAATGTTTATCTGGTTCGCGCCTGCTTCTGGGCAGTTCTGTTTGTCGGTGTTGCCGATATGACAATTGCATTCTTGCGGACTGAGAATCTTGCTGGCTATTTCATGTCAGAGGACTTGGTGAAACAGCTCGTTCGTCCACAATTCGTGGGCACATATGTGCATGTACCCCTAATCGTTGCCGGGTTCATTGTCGCGGCGTTCACCAGAACACTCGGCTTCATGTGGTTGGCACTTCTGATTGTTGTTGCAGAACTGCTGATTGTGCTTTCACGCTTCATTTTTTCCTATGAACAGGCATTTATGGCGGATTTGGTTCGCTACTGGTATGCAGCACTATTCCTGTTTTCGTCAGCCTATACCCTGTTTGAAGAGGGACATGTTCGCGTTGATGTTTTCTACGCCGGGTTTAAAGAAAAGACTCGCGGCTACATCAATGCCATCGGGACACTGTTGTTGGGCATCACGACGTGCTGGGTGATTATCTATATCGGCTTTGATGGCAAAACTTCCATTATCAACAGCCCGGTATCGAACTTTGAAGTTACACAAACCGGTTCAGTGGGCATGTTTGTTAAATACCAGATGGCTGCATTTTTGGGCGTATTCGCCATCACCATGCTGATCCAGTTTGTCAGCTATCTGTTTGAGGCCATGGCCGACTATCGAGAAGAGGCAGGCAAACGCCAAGCCTCTCCGATCTCTCACTAGGAGCTCTTAGTTATGGAACTGTTTTTCCTGCTCGTTTTGATGGTCATTATGGCCTTTGCGCTGGGTTCCGGTTACCCGGTTGCTTTTGCGCTTCCTGGTGCCGCGATCATCACTATTGCGCTTGCGGCTCTTTCCGGTTGGTTGTTTGGCGGTGGCACGGATGCGTTTTTTCACTCAGGTGGCCCTTCCCAGTGGCTGAGTGCGGGGGTGAATAACCTCCGAGGGGTTTATTGGGTGCCCGAAAGGGACACGTTGATAGCGATTCCTCTGTTTATTTTTATGGGTATCATGCTCCAGCGTTCAAAAATTGCTGAAGATCTTCTGATCACGATGGCCCAGTTATTTGGTCCCGTTCCTGGCGGCCTCGGTATTTCAGTTGTTTTTGTGGGCGCGCTACTTGCCGCTACTACCGGTATTGTTGGTGCGACCGTTGTTGCCATGGGGCTGATATCCTTGCCCGCGATGCTGAGAAACAATTATTCACCCTCGCTTGCAACGGGTACGATTGCCGCTTCCGGGACACTGGGGCAGATCATCCCGCCATCAATCGTGCTGATTATTCTTGCAGACCAGCTCGCAGGCTCCGCCGACCAGGCAGGGACAATCCGGAAGGCAATCCACAAGGACAATACCGGCGAATTGTCGATGCCGAGTATATTTGATGTGAGTTCTACAAGTGCGGGTGAAATGTTCCTGGGTGCGTTTGTTCCGGGCATTGTGTTGGTTCTTTTGTATATGCTTTATATTCTTGTATTTGCATTCATCCGGCCCAATTCTGCGCCTGCTGTCCGCTATGGTGGGAAATTCGATCTGCAATTCTGGAAACGTGTTTTCCTGATTCTCGTTCCACCGCTAGCACTGATTTTCCTCGTTTTGGGTTCAATCATTGCAGGTATCGCGACGGTTAACCAAGCCGGAGCCATTGGAGCCTCAGGTGCTCTAGTAATGGCGGGCTATCGTCTCACTGAGGGCAAATCCAGAACCTATTGGCCCGCATTGCTGGCGATTGCTTCGATTGTCCTGATTGCCTATTGCGTATCAAGCTTTGATACCAACGTGAAGAACATCAAAACTGAAGCTGACAGGTTTGGTATTTACATGGCGGCTGTCGGTGTATTCGGGCTTGTGTTCGCACTCGCATGGAGTGGATGGCGGACGTTCGTCATTGAAGACACGCTTCGCGGTGTGATGATCGAAACCGCAAAGACAACATCTCTGGTCTTCATCATTCTTTTGGGTGCAGCAATGCTGACCGCGGCATTCCGTGCCTTTGGTGGAGAGGAACTGGTCAAACACTTTCTTGAAGGATTGCCAGGAGGAT
>JASJDO010000120.1 GCA_030065115.1 Rhizobiaceae bacterium
GCACGGCATTGAACATGCATTTGGTATTATTGGTTCTGCAATGATGCCGATTTCTGACCTGTTCCCGCAGGCAGGTATCAAATTCTGGGATTGCGCCCACGAAACCAGTGGCGGCATGATGGCTGACGGTTTTACCCGTGCTTCCGGCAAGATGTGCATGATGGTTGCGCAAAACGGTCCAGGCATCACAAACTTCGTGACACCGGTTAAAACTGCATACTGGAACCACACACCGCTTCTCTTGGTTACACCACAGGCTGCGAACAAGACAATTGGTCAGGGCGGCTTCCAGGAAATCGAGCAAATGAAATTGTTCGAAGACATGGTCTGCTATCAGGAAGAAGTTCGCGATCCTTCTCGCATGGCTGAAGTTCTGAACCGGGTGATCGAAAAAGCATGGCGTGGTTGTGCACCTGCACAAATCAACATTCCTCGCGATTACTGGACACAGGTCATCGACATTGAGCTTCCGCAAATTGTTCGCCTTGAGCATCCTCGTGGCGGTGAAACTGCAATCGAGGAAGCTGCCAAGCTCCTCTCAGAGGCCAAGTTCCCTGTAATTCTCAACGGCGCTGGCGTTGTGATCGGTGGCGCTATTGAGGCTTCTAAAGATCTTGCTGAAAAACTGTCTGCACCTGTTTGCTGCGGCTATCAGCACAATGACGCATTCCCGGGTTCGCATCCACTTTCAGTCGGTCCGCTTGGCTATAACGGTTCAAAAGCTGCAATGGAACTGATCGCAAAAGCTGATGTGGTTCTTGCACTTGGCACACGTCTCAACCCATTCTCTACCCTACCGGGTTATGGCATCGACTACTGGCCTAAAGATGCGAAAATCATTCAGGTTGATATGAACTCTGACCGTATTGGTCTAACCAAGAAAGTCACTGTCGGCATTCAGGGTGATGCGAAAATGGTTGCGGAGCAGCTGCTTGCCAAACTGTCACCATCAGCTGGTGACGAGGGTCGCGCAGACCGCGAAGCTCTAATCCATCAGACAAAATCTGCATGGCTTCAGCTTCTTTCTTCAATGGACCACGAGGACGACGATCCAGGCACAAACTGGAACGAGCGTGCACGTGATCGTGAGCCAGATCGCATGTCCCCACGCATGGCATGGCGCGCAATTCAAGCCGCACTTCCAAAAGAAGCCATCATCTCTTCTGACATCGGAAACAACTGTGCGATTGGTAACGCGTATCCAACCTTTGAAGCGGGCCGCAAGTATCTTGCACCTGGTCTCTTCGGTCCTTGTGGATACGGTCTTCCGGCAATCTGCGGCGCTAAAATCGCTTGCCCAGACACACCGGTTGTTGGTTTCGCGGGTGACGGCGCGTTCGGCATCTCCATGAACGAAATGACCGCTGTGGGTCGTAACGACTGGCCACCAATCACCATGGTAATTTTCCGCAACTACCAGTGGGGTGCTGAAAAGCGTAACACCACTCTTTGGTTCGACGATAACTTTGTCGGTACAGAGCTGAACCTTGGTGTTGAATACGCTAAAATCGCTGAAGGTTGTGGCTTGGTAGGCGTACAGGTTCGGACCATGGACGAGTTGACTGCTGCACTTGCGGACGCGGTTGAAGGTCAGATGAAGCGCGGCGAGACCACCTTCATCGAAGTGGTCCTCAACCAGGAACTCGGCGAGCCATTCCGTCGCGACGCAATGAAAAAGCCGGTTTCTGTAGCAGGCATCAGCGCGTCAGACATGCGTCCACAAGCTGGCGCAGTCTAAGAAAAAGGAACATCCCATGTCAGCGAATCCGTTTCTTTCAAACCATGATCCGGTTTGCCCAGAGCATTTGCTGACACTGGCAAAACAAAACAAACCTGCGCGTACAGCAATTGTCCGCGCAGGGGCTCCCCTCCCCATGCAAGCTGCCAAGGCCGCAGTTGAAGAAGGTATAATGGAACCTATCTTCGTGGGTGAAGCCACTGATATTCAAGCGGAAGCAGAAAAGCTTGAATGGGATATCTCATCATATCAAATCGTTGATACCAATGGAGAGGCTGAAGCAGCACTCGAAGGCTCGTTGCTCGGCAATCGTGGCGAAGTTGACGTGATCATGAAGGGCAACCTTCATACCGATGCCTTTATGGGCGCGCTGATTAAAAAAGACACCGGGATCCGCACAGGCAATCGCCTCGTGCATGTATTTTACATTACTGATCCGGTGGAACAGCGCCCATTGATCGTTTGTGACGGCGCTGTGAACGTAACGCCCGATCTCAAGACACGCCAATCAGGGATAATCGCTGTCGATGATCTTGCCCGGCGATGCGGGATAGATCGCCCCAAGATCGCTATTCTTTCAGCAACTGAATCTGCAATCCCTTCTGTCCCATCCTCCATGGATGCTGCTGAACTTGCTGAATGGGCAAAGGAAAATGTGATAACGTCCGATGTTCATGGACCTTTGGCGATGGACCTGATCGTTTCTCAATCTTCCGCTGAAACAAAGGGTATGGGTGACAATCCCGTAGCTGGCAAAGCCGATGCGATAATTGTCCCAGACATTGTTTCCGGTAATGCGATCTTCAAATCACTTGTTTATCTGGGCGGAGGATGTGCGGCAGGTATTGTCCTCGGCGGCAAGATACCCGTGCTGCTTACAAGTCGCGCTGACCCGCCAGCGGCACGTCTAGCCAGTGCCGCACTTGCCGCCATCATGCGCGATTGACGTTGTCAGCGCGCATCTGCTTTTGGTATCTGCGAACCAATACAGCGCCAATCCCGGCAGCGACCAAAAACAACCCTATGGATACTGCTATTTGAGCACCTGATCGCAATTGCAGGCCGGAACCAAGGCTTGCGAATACTAGCGTATGAGGGATGTATCCAATTGCTGACCCTGTCACGAAGCGAACCATCGGAATGGATAACGCCCCCGCAGCAAGGTTTGTGAGCAGGTTTGAGCCTGCGGGGATAAACCGCCAGACCAGAGTGGCGAGAAATGTATTATGTGCCCAAAAGTCGACCGCGATGGAAATCTTGCCACTTACAAATCCGCTCACATGGTCGCGCATCAGAATTGATAGTGCATAAGTGATAACGCAGGAGAACGTTGCTGCGAACAACGCAATCAGGAAGCCACTCCACAATCCGAAGAAAAATCCTGCGACAAGGCTGACAACTTGTCTGGGACAACTGATACAGATCGCCAAAGTTGAGAACAATCCGAAACCCAGTATTCCATTGTACCAGGGGGCATCAGGATCAGGGGTAAAGGGTAGAGACTTAAGCAGTGCTTCGAAGTCGAACAAAAAGGCTGAAAAACCCAAGAGTGCGAATCCAGCCAATACCATGCACCAAAAGGCAATCTTTTGATTGTTCATCTGAAGCAAATTGTTCAGTAAATTGCGGATCATCTCTCTCAAGGCTTGCCTATTTTCTGTCATCGCCTAACAATCGGCTAAGTTTATTTCAATCCGCAGTGTGAAGTTTCATGTCAAAAGATCCCAATCAAATCGAAATCAATGATCTGGCACCCTATCTGCGGGAAAACATTGAGGGATTTGGTTCACTCCAGGCAATTGACAAGTTCTCTGGCGGGCAATCAAACCCGACCTACAAACTCACTACAGATACAGCCCAATATGTGTTGCGGGCAAAGCCGCCGGGTGAGTTGCTGAAGTCAGCACATCAGGTTGATCGTGAGTACCGTGTGATGAAAGCGCTTGAAAATACGGATGTTCCTGTTCCGCGCATGTTGCATTTGTCAGAGGATGACAGCCCGATTGGAAGAATGTTCTTCGTTATGGAATATCTCGACGGACGAATCCTGTGGGACCCTGCCCTGACCGAGTTGCCGGAAGATGCCAATGCGGAACGTGGTGCAATTTACGACTCCATGAACAAGGCTCTTGCGGCCTTGCATTCAGTCGATCCAGAGAGTGTCGGACTGGGTGATTTTGGTGTGCCCGGAAGTTATTTCGAACGCCAGACATCGCGTTGGTCGAAGCAATATCATGCCAGCGAAGTCGATCACGTGCAGGACATGCATGATTTAATGGCTTACCTGGAAGCGGAGATGCCGGAAGACGATGGTGTCGTGTCGCTTGTCCATGGCGATTATCGATTGGATAACATGGCATTCGCTCACAATAGCGCAAAGATACTCGGTATTCTTGACTGGGAATTGTCTACTCTTGGTCATCCGCTGGCTGACCTTGCCTATCAATGCATGCAATGGCGTTTGCCAAATGCAGGAAGTTTTCGCGGGCTTGCCGGTGTTGATCGCAAAGCGATCGGTTTACCGACAGAAGACGAATATGTTGCAAACTATTGCGAACGGCGCGGGATCGGGAAAATTGATAACTGGTCCTTCTACGTAGCGTTTTCGTTTTTCCGCCTGGGCGCCATTTTGCAGGGCGTTTACAAGCGCTCATTGGACGGCAATGCCTCAAACCCGGAAAAAGCAAAACTTTATGGAGCCGCCGTACCGGTTCTTGCGTCCATGGCGATGCATATGGTTCGCGAGAATTCCAATTCTTGACCAACAATTGAAACTTTACCGAAAAGCACTACGTAACTGGTAGCATGACAAACAAGGGAGCCCGTCGTGCTTAATCGTTTACACCCAATCTTCGTAGGCAGTATTCTGTCGATCTTTGTGTTGGTTGCTTCAACCGCGCTGTTGTTGGGACCAGCAAGTGCGCAGGCTGTTACTGAAGAAATCGAGACAAGCACGCAGGCAGTCATTGCCGATCAGCTGGACGCGTTCCAACAGAATGATCATGAACGCGCGTTCTCACACGCAGCGCCAACCATTCGGCAAGTCTTTAAAACCAAAGATAATTTCATCCGCATGGTCAAAACCGGTTATGGCGTTTTATACGATCCTGACCAATACATTTTTGGCCGTAACTTCAATGTAGATGGAACCATTCATCAGGAAGTCATCGCAACGGATGAAAAAGGCAAGCAATGGCAGGCTATCTACACACTGAAACAGCAAGAAGACGGCAGTTGGAAGATTACCGGCGTGAAAATGGAGCCTTATCAGGGCGCTGCGACTTAGATAATATATTTCTTTGCTGAGTGTATAATGCGCACATGCGCGTGCATTATTCTGATATTAATACTAGTAACTTATAATAACCCAAGAGTGCACTAAGCAAATTGGGCTATGACCAACGTATTTCGGAACACTATATTTTCTCAATAATTATTATGGCAATCGATGCCATGATTATCGGCAAATTTGTGGGTTATCGAGTAGCAGATGAAAAAGGGGCGCTCCTATTGGTTTGTGCAACAACATTTGCTTGCTTGCTAATGGCACTCTCCAGAGATTTCATATGGTATCGACATAAAGTCTTTGTCGCCATTCATGGCGGACGTAAATCCTATTTTTTCTTTGTTTCGTTTATTTTCCTACTAATTTTCTTTGTTTTCTGCATTTGGATTGTATTTACAGTATCAATTCCCAAATATTACACGCACGCGTATGGCAAACCGCAGGAAATCACCCTCGAAGTAAAGAAGACAAAATCTTCTGGGACATTTACAAAAAGAGGCGGCTATTTTTGTGAGAGATCCGTATCATTAGTTGATACGAATTACTTTAGCAAAATTTGCAAAATCGACAGCAACGTTTTCCATAAGATAAACGTTGGCGACAAGTTGAAGATCGAAGGAAATGGTTCTGAGTTCGGCATATTTGTAAAAGACATTCAGATAATAAATTGATGCCTAGTTTTTCAAACTCTCAGCCAGCACATAGTTGCTCGAAAGCACCGGCAAGCCAAGATCTTCTTCCAACTCTTCTATCAGGCCGAATGTTTTCAAATTTGTGCAGGATAGGAAAATTCCGTCGACAGTGCCCTGCTCTGCCAGTTGTTTCGCTGCGGAACGAATTGAGGCTTGATCAATCCAGGCAACCTTAGCTTCCTCACCTTCGCTGAACGTCCCAAAAACTGGACTTTCGATGCCATGCTCTCGCACAACATCACGCAAATGGTTTGAGACAGTTTCAATATAAGGCGAGAGAAATGCCAGCCGTTTGATATTGCGTTTCTCACAAGCTTCCACAAGCGCCGTCAGTGGGTTGATGACCCGTTTGGTGTCACACCCCGCCTTCACCAGTTCAGCAACCTTTTCCGCGCCAATGACGGATGTACCTGACGTGCAGCAATAGGCAACCGCTTCAAACCTGGATGATCTTGGAAACAAGGACGCGGATTGCGTAATGTGACCGGCCATGGCACCCAGCGTTTCTTCGGTCACTTCTTCACCACTGGGAACACGGCTTACCAGCACGTCGAATTGGTCCGGCGGTAACCAGCGATTGATTTCGTTCTCAACTGTTTCGTCGGATTGCAGGACAATCAATCCAATAGTGGGACGGCGTTCTTTTTCTGGTATTGATGTATAGGAAAAATTGGTCATCAGATCTGCCTGATCTCTGAGCGTTGCGGGGTCGAAAGATAGCGCGCACCAGTTTCAGTAATCACAATGTCCTCTTCGTGCACCAGCATGTTTCCATTGCGGGTTTCGATGCCCGGCTCCAGCGTCAAAACCATTCCGGGCTCCAGCACCGTTTCATCCATGGCTATGAAAGATGGCCATTCCGTTAGGTTGATGCCAAGACCGTGGCCCAACCTGCCATTATCATTGCGCCCTGCTCCGCCGGTCAAAACCCTGTCCATGGCATGATAAAGGTCACAAGCCCGCGCTCCCGGTTTGGCTGCTTCAAAGCCTGCCGCTGTTGCTTCTATCAATCGTTCATGAGCATCGGCAACCAATTGAGGCGGCTTCCCAAGCGAGAAGTTTCGATCATAGTCACAGAAATATCCGTCAAACACGAGGCCGGTATCGAGCATCAGGCAATCGCCATTTTGCAAGGGATCGGTGGTCGCGGGTGAGATAACATCCGCATACCCTTCCGGTCCAAAGCCGCCAGCGAGATATGGAACCCAATCGGCCCCTTCCTCAAGGCACAGCATCTGGAAGTGTCGGAACACTGTCTCCAGCGAAGTGCCAATTTGTGCAATCTCATGCACCCGATCAAACGCCCGCCCCGCGATATCGCATGCGACTTGTATTTTTGCGATCTCTGCCTCCGACTTGGTGATCCGCGCTCTGCGAACGATCTCTGCATCGCTCACAATTTCGGGCATATCGGGCATGGTTTTCAGACGCTCAAAGTCTGCAATTGGCATCCGCAACGCACTCTCATGACCATCAGGAATACCCACGCGACCGCCTTTGGCTACTTCGCGCAATGTTTCCGCTAGCAGCGACACGCCATCATCTCTAAGGTCAGGGGCGGCCCAGGTCCGAATATCCTGAACCCAAGTACTCCGCATCAACGCTTCACCAATGCCGGGAATGACCGCTACTGGCTCGCCCGATTGGGGAAGTATCACAAACCAGGGACGGGACGGACTTTCCCAAAAGCGTGTCAGGAAACCGGTGAAATAATAGACATCGGGATGCGTGGTCACGAGGATCGCCGCCAGGTCATTTTCAGCCATCATTGCCTGAACGCGACGCATGCGCCCTTCAAACTCAGCGCGTGGAAATCCCCGTTGCACTACTCAGCACCCTCGCTGATGATGCACAGAACCTGCGAAGCAGCCTCCAACCCCAGTTCTTCCCTATGGTCGGCAAACAATCCGGCCAAACCACCGACACCAGATGGTGTTGAGGCGACCCCACTTTGCAATAGTCTGTTCGTGGTTTCTTCGGCCAGTGCATCGCTGACTGTTAAAAAATAGTCGGCATCCTGCGCCAACCCCTTGAGTGCAATCAAGGATGGCTCCTTGCAATCCAACCTGCCCATATTGGACACCGGGCCATCCGCATAAACGGCTTTTCCCGCATCAATACTCGCCTGAAGCGCGGGGGCCTTGTCAGGCTCCACAACCACAATCACCGGACCATCACCCCAGGCTTTTCTGAAATACGCGGCCATTGCGCCTGCCAATCCACCAACGCCCGCTTGCAGGAAAATATGGGTTGGCGGCTCCGGCATTTGGCCCACTGCTTCCATCGCTGCAACCAGATATCCTTCCATCAGGCGATGCGGCAGTTCATAATAGCCATCCCAGGAACTGTCTGACAAAAGCGTGTAGCCATTTTCTTCTGCACGTTTCAAAGCAGCTGCCATGCTCGCTTCATAATCCGCGCCTTCAACGCAGACTTCCGCTCCCTTTTCCCTAAGACGATCCGCAAATGCGGACGGTACTGTTTCAGCGAGATAGATGATGGCCTTTGCGCCAAACACTCTCGCTCCAGCGGCTACAGACAATCCGTGATTGCCGGCGCTTGCCGTGACATATGTCCTTCTTGTGAGGCTTGTGGAAAGATCCTCTGATCCGGTGGCTCCAGCATGATGCGCGATGACATACGCTGCTCCCAGGGCCTTGAAACTTCCGAGCCCCATGCGGCCGGTTTCGTCCTTCAGGTAGACTTTCGCTACGCCTGCTGCGTGAGCAAGATCCTGCTTTTCAACCAGCGGCGTTTGTTTATGCGCCGGGCAATCAGTCAGCAGTGCTGCCGGTACATCGGCATCAACAGATGGATAAGGAATATCGGAAGGCACATCCACCGATTGTGCGCTCGTACGAAATCCATTTTTGAGAATTCCCAATTCACTACCTCCCGCTCAACTTTGTCGCGACGGTAACAACCTAATTCATCGTCATCAACCGACAAAACCGTCCGCTTCTGTCTGAAGTGCGCTGATTATCCTTGACGGAGATGATCAGGTCTGTGAAGGGTTTCCCAGTATTCGCGGTTGGCATGGCAAACCTGACATGCGGCAAACCCAAACGAACCTTCCTCCGGTTCACACAGAAAGACTTTCACCTTGAATTTTCATGATCTGGGCCTGCACAAGGCCCTCCTGCGCACATTGGAACAAGAAGGACATACAACCCCTACGCCCATTCAGGAGCAGGCCATTCCTGTTGTTATAGAAGGCCACGATGTGGTTGGTCTTGCGCAAACTGGAACGGGCAAGACAGCCGCATTTCTGCTGCCGCTTATTCACAAGCAGGATCGTCCCAACCACAAAGGCAAATTCCGCCCCATTCGGGTGCTTGTCCTCTCACCCACACGTGAGCTTGCTGCGCAGATTTATGAGAAAGCGCGCCTGTTCGGTAAATCGATGAACCTGCGCTCGCAATGCACGGTTGGCGGTGTTCACATTTCGAGGCAAGTGCATCAGCTTGCCCGTGGCACAGATATTCTCATCGCAACACCGGGCCGGTTGCTGGATCTGGTCAAACGCGATGCGATCCAGCTCGACAAGGTTGCGGCGCTGGTTCTGGATGAAGCAGATCATATGCTGGACATCGGCTTCCTGCCCGATGTGAAACGAATTATCGCCCAATTGCCCAAAGAGCGGCAAACACTTCTGTTTTCAGCGACTATGCCAAAAGCAATCCAGGATCTTGCCGCACAATATCTGAGGGAACCTGTGGAAATTTCGATCGCGCGCCAATCCAGCGTGGCTGAGAACATTGACCAATCCGTGAAATACGTTGCTGGCCGTCAAAAACCGAATGAGCTTGAGAAATTGTTGCGGGAAGCGCCCGACACGAAGACCGTTATTTTTGCACGGACCAAACACGGTGCGGATAACATCGTCCGGCGTTTGAAGACAGTGGATATTGAAGCGCGCGCAATCCATGGCAACAAGACACAAGGCCAACGCGAACGTGCTTTGAAGGCCTTCACCAAGGGCACATACTCGGTTTTGGTCGCAACAGACATTGCCGCGCGTGGCATTGATATCAAGGATGTGGGTCTGGTTGTGAATTATGAATTGCCGGATGTACCGGAAGTCTATGTTCACCGGATCGGACGTACCGCGCGCGCCGGCGCGAATGGGCGAGCAGTTGCATTTTGTACACAAGACGAAACCAACAAGCTCAAAGCGATCGAGCGTCTGATACGCATGAAAGTACCCGTTGATGGCGAGGAACCGAAAGAGGTAGGCAAAGGCAAAGAAGAGCCGTCGAAAAAGCCAGCGCGCCGCCGCAACCGGCCCGGTTCAAAGGCACGGAAGAAGCCGGGATTCAAGCCGAGGCATAAATCTGAAAAAGATGGCAAGAGTGTCGGTGCCGGCGACAGGTCTGGTAAGAAAACGTCCGGGAACAAAAGGCAGAATCGAAGGAACAGATCAAAAGCCAGAACCAAACAAAAACCAGAGGTTAGATCGTAGTTCTTGCGCCTGAGTTATGGATCTATCAATGGCTGCTTTGCGTCCATTATGATGGATACTGTTTAGAAACCAAATAGCAGCTCCGTTACAATGGCTTACGATTTATCAGGGTTATCCTTGTCATTGGATAGCTGCTCAGCCCATTTCTTGGACCATGGTCCAAGTGGTTTGAGAAAAGTGAATAACTCAGTGCCTTTGTCAGTTAGCTGGTAGCCTTGATCACTTCGCTCAACGATAGCGCTGGCCACCAGTTCTTTGAGGCGTCGATTCAAAATTGTCGGGGACATTTGTTCACAAGCAGTTTGAATTTGACGAAATGTCATTGGTTTGTCTGAGAGTTGCCAGACAATACCGAGTGCCCAACTTCGCCCAAGCAAATCAAAAAGCACCATAATAGGTTTG
>JASJDO010000121.1 GCA_030065115.1 Rhizobiaceae bacterium
TGATGCCGGAGAGCTAATCAAGATCACCGGTATTGAAGTGCCAGTTTCAAAGTTCAAGGCCAAAAAGGGTGGCAAGCCCACACGACACACGTTCTACGGATATCATTTCAAGCCGACAGGTGATGCACCTGTGCCATATTTGATTTTTGTCCAAAACAGCACAACCTCCTTGATTTCTCAAAAGAGACGCGAATGGAAACAAGCCAATGATGCCGTAAAGCGGGGCTATGGTGTGATACTCGTCGACATCAACCGAGGTGTGAAAAGCAAAAAGGCCAATGAATACGGCCTCAGGGACGCTCCTCCACGTACGTTCGGTGCGTTGAGCTTCATTGAATACACGGTGAACAATTTCTCTCGCTATTCCAATGGTAAATTCGGTGTTTGGGGAACTGCGTTTGGCGGTTCTGCTGGAATAGAGATAAATAATCGCGATCATCGTGAGGGCAGTTTCATATTCCAGAATGTGTCCTATTGGTTTGATGCAGCGGTCGCGTATTACCCACTTTGCAGCCGCGTTAATCTTGCATCTCCGACGCTGATCCTGATTGGAGAAGATGACCCTGTATATCCTCCAGCGAATTGCAGATCGTGGGAAAGTTCAGATCAGGCGGACAATCTGACGGTAAAATACTTGGAGAATGCCACCCATTTCTTTGATGTGGCAGCATACAAAAACCCTAAAAAGGTTGCTGGGCAGATAGCAAAATATGATCCGCAAGCGACCGAGATTGCCAACGAAGCAATGTTCGCGTTCTTTGATCAAAATCTAAAATTCCCAGGCATTTCCTTCATACAAGCTCAAACCATGCTGAATAAATTGGGATTTAATACCGGAAAACCAGATGGTGTTTTCGGTAGAGGCAGCAGTGCTGCGCTTAAAAAGTTCCAATCAATAAATGGGCTTAGAGATTGGGGCTTATTGGACGAGAAAAGCCAACTGCTATTGCAGCAGATGGCCAACTGATAATTACACGACAAATTGGAGAAAGATATGAGACGTATATCTTTAGCGTTACTAACGACAGTGTTGTTACTTGCCGCCCACGCTTAAGCCATTTCATATGGAGGCCTCCGCTCTTAACCTTGCTAAGACCTGAGCTCCAATGATGATCTTGTTTGCGACGAAAATTCGTTTGTCGCTTTGTCCGCTCACCTGCCGTTCAACAACTTCTGGTTTAACGGGCCATCCGCCAAACCTGAAACAACAAGATACAACTGGAAAACACCGCCAAACTCAGCCAGACCATTCCCGACTGCTCCAGATAAACCGTTCCAGTCTCACCATCAAAGCACCGGCCTTCATCGTTGAAGCAGTCACGCCATTTGAAATAAAGGGCGTAGTAAAAATACCAAAACAGCACGGTTGCGCCCAAAGTGATCGCAAGTACAAATTTTCCAAGCAGACGGTTCATAGGGAGAGTGTAGGCTCTCACCACGCAAACTGAAAGCCACCCCATCCAAACCACACAAGACTTCCGGGAATCTTGTCGCAGGCCCGGATCGTGGCGGTTTTGGACATGTCCAATCGATCAATCCTGTGTAAGAGCGACCAAAAGCTGACGGGAGGACATGATGGACAAAGCTTACAAAGTATTGATCGCCGATCTGGTTGGCTTGAAGTTTGACGCAAACGGCAAGCCCGATCATTCTGCGGTCAAAGCCTATATCGAAGAGAAAGGCCATACATTCCACGAAGGATTGGCGGAAGAAAGCGCCCTGCCCGCTGGCATTCACTTTTTCTATCAACCGGACCTTTCGCGCGAAGACGAAATCCTGCCGATCACGCAAGACGGGCAATATGATGCGCTCATTGCTGCGGCTACGTTTATTCCGGCAGCCAGCAAGTTTCCTGAAGGCGGTGTGCGCATTGGCGCTGGCACTGGCAATATGGGATCTGCCTCTTGGGGCGGCGGCAATGGCGACGGTGGCGAAGCGCCATTGATGAACACGCCAAGCTTCAATTCCCGTGCCACAGCCCAAATGGCGATGAAAGCGCTTTTGACGGTTTTGCCGGATCTGGATGTGGAAACACTCCACGCCCGCACTTGCACCGGGGATTTCGACACCGGCAAGAATTTGGCCGAATTTCCGACTGAAAAAATTGAGGGCAAAACCATGGCCATCATCGGTTATGGCAATATCGGGCGCGAAGTGGCCAACCTCGCCAAAGCCTTTGGGATGAATGTTCGCATTTATGCCCGCGAACACCATAAAAAATGGATCGAGTCCGAAGGTTTCACCTATGCGCCTTCCATTCTGGAAGCGGCAACCGGGGCAGATGTGCTCTCGCCACATACAGGATTGGGCGCGCTTGATGCAGAAACCGGAACCTTCGCCAATGCAGGCCTGATCAATGCAGAAATAATGAATGCCATGAATGATGGCGCGGTAATCGTAAACTATGACCGCGGCGAAGTCGTAGACGCGGAAGCGCTCGGTTTTGCCTTGGCAAGCGGGAAAATCCGCCATGCCGCAATTGATGCCGACCTGTTTAAGGATCCACAATCCGGGGCTCTGTCAGGGCCAATGGTCCCCTATCTCGCCTTGTTGGAGCATCATGCAGACAAACTGGAACTGCTGCCACATGCTGCAGCGGACACCGAGCATGATTCGCGCGTGGAAGGCGCAAAACAGGCTGTCGATCAGATCGTCGCTTGCATCACCGAAAAACGCGTCATGAACCTGAAAGGCGATCTGCCGGCAGGATATACCGATGGCGGCGCTGTGACGGTGCCCGGTGTCGGCAAGGTTACACCAAACCGTATCGCGGCCGCAGCGACAGGCGACACCTTGGACAATCTCACACAAACAGCAGAAAACCTCGCCAAGATTTGGAAAGATATCGCAGACTCAGATGATTCTTCCCGAATGCGGATCGCGCTGGACAATGCAGACACCTTGATCACACTCTCGAACCAATACACCACACTGATCGAAAAACTTGGGCTTAAAGGCCCCTATTACGGATGATGTTCTTACATTCGTAAAACTTGCATCAAATCACGAACAAAAGAGAACATTAAAAGAACTTTTTCACTTTTTTCTTTTTTTTCAATACCTTGCTCTTCTTGCTAAAAGAGAACATATCTAGTACAAATAAATCATCACGAGGGGTTGCACGACCAGACTATGCGGTGGACATCGGCAGCCGGGGACTACACCCAACATGGAAGGGATGTTAAAGATGGCACAAAATTCATTGAGACTGGTAGAGGATAAAGACGTGGACAAATCCAAGGCGCTTGAAGCAGCACTCGGGCAGATTGAACGTGCCTTCGGCAAGGGTTCCATCATGAAGCTCGGCAAGAACGAGCAGGTCGTGGAAATTGAAACCGTCTCTACAGGCTCTCTTGGTCTGGACATTGCCCTTGGTGTTGGCGGTCTTCCTAAGGGTCGCATCATTGAGATTTACGGACCGGAATCTTCCGGTAAAACAACCATGGCGCTTCACACGGTTTCGGAAGCACAAAAAACTGGCGGCATTTGTGCCTTTGTCGACGCGGAACATGCGCTTGATCCGGTATATGCCCGCAAACTTGGTGTGAATCTTGAAGAGCTGCTTATCTCGCAGCCAGACACTGGTGAGCAAGCGCTTGAAATTGCAGACACGCTTGTGCGGTCCGGCGCTGTAGATGTGTTGGTCATCGATTCGGTTGCGGCACTGACGCCACGCGCTGAGATTGAAGGTGAAATGGGTGATTCCCTGCCCGGCCTGCAAGCGCGATTGATGAGCCAGGCTCTGCGCAAGCTGACAGCCTCGATCTCCAAGTCAAACACAATGGTGATCTTCATCAACCAGATCCGTATGAAGATTGGTGTGATGTTCGGCTCTCCCGAAACCACAACCGGCGGCAATGCGCTGAAATTCTATGCATCTGTCCGCCTGGATATCCGTCGCATTGGTGCGGTAAAGGATCGTGATGAGGTTGTCGGCAATCAGACCCGTATCAAAGTCGTGAAAAACAAGCTCGCGCCTCCATTCAAACAGGTTGAATTTGACATCATGTATGGTGAGGGCGTGTCCAAGACAGGCGAATTGCTAGATTTGGGCGTAAAGGCAGGCATCGTTGAGAAGTCTGGCGCCTGGTTCTCCTATAATTCAGAACGCCTTGGTCAGGGCCGGGAAAATTCGAAGAACTTCCTGACTGAAAATCCGGAAGTAGCCGCCGAGATTGAGCTGGCCCTGCGCCAGAACGCGGGTCTGATTGCAGAGACACTGCTGGATGGTGAGATTGAGAAGCCTGATCCAGAAGAAAATACTCCACCGCTGGACTCGGGACTTGGCAACGCAGCCGAAGGGTAAATTTAAGCCGGTATTTTCCGCCCGGTTTCTGCCGGATGGGGATATCCCCTTCCCCATCTGACCCGCGTGATCTGGAGCACCCGTCCCCGCCGCATGATCACGCCTTTGGCCGCAAGTATTGTCTTGCGGCCCTTTTTGTTTCAGCGATCAAATAAGCTCACGTTTTAGCGGGTGGACAGACGCGTTCCACGTGGGTACACACACTGTTTCGAAACCAACAAAACAAGGCATGGACACCTTTTGCAATGAGGTGTGTGTGAGACAAGACCATGAGCGGTGTAAACGAAATCCGGACAGCTTTTCTTGATTACTTTTCAAAGAATGGCCACGAGGCGGTGCAGTCGAGCCCGTTGGTCCCGAATAATGACCCTACCCTCATGTTCACCAATGCCGGAATGGTGCAATTCAAGAATCTTTTTACCGGTTTAGAAAGCCGTGATTACACGAGAGCTGCAACTTCTCAGAAATGCGTTCGCGCCGGTGGTAAACACAATGACCTCGACAATGTAGGTTATACCGCGCGCCACCACACATTTTTCGAAATGCTGGGAAATTTCTCGTTTGGTGATTATTTCAAGGAAGAGGCAATTACTCACGCCTGGACCCTGCTCACCAAAGAGTTTGGCTTGCCGGAAGAAAAACTTCTGGTCACCGTTTACCACACCGATGATCAGGCTGCTGACCTTTGGAAAAAGATCGCAGGCTTGACCGATGACCGGATTATCCGAATTCCCACTTCAGATAATTTCTGGGCTATGGGCGATACCGGCCCATGCGGCCCCTGTTCTGAAATCTTCTACGACCACGGCGACCATATTTGGGGCGGCCCTCCCGGCTCACCCGATGAAGACGGTGACAGGTTTATTGAAATCTGGAACCTCGTTTTCATGCAGTTTGAACAAGTCACTGTGGATGAGCGTATCGACCTACCAAAACCGTCAATCGATACCGGCATGGGTCTTGAACGCATCGCCGCGGTCATGCAGGGCGAACATGACAACTACGACATAGACCTGTTCAAGGCCCTGATCGCTGCAAGTGAAGAATTGACCGGCACGAAAGCCGAGGGCGACCAACAACCTAGCCACAGAGTTATAGCGGATCACCTGCGCGCTTCTTCCTTCCTGATCGCCGATGGCGTACTGCCTTCCAATGAAGGACGTGGTTATGTATTGCGACGGATCATGCGCCGCGCCATGCGCCACGCTTCTCTGCTTGGTGCGAAAGACCCGCTCATGCACCGCCTGTTTCCCGCTTTGCGTGACCAGATGGGCGCCGCTTATCCTGAACTGTTGCGCGCTGAAGCACTGATCACGGAAACCTTGCTTTTGGAGGAAACCCGGTTCCGCAAGACCCTTGAACGCGGCCTTGGCCTGCTGGATGATGCTACCGGAAGCATGGTTGAAGGTGATGAACTAGACGGTGCAACGGCCTTCAAACTCTATGACACTTATGGCTTTCCGCTTGATTTGACGCAAGATGCCCTTCGTCGCCGCGGCATTACGGTGGATGAGGATGGCTTTAACACCTCAATGGAGAAACAAAAGGCCGACGCTCGAGCTGCATGGGCTGGCTCAGGCGATGCAGCAGATGACAAAATCTGGTTCGAACTTCGGGAACAGCACGGCGCAACAGAGTTTCTGGGATATGACACGGAAATGGCTGAAGGCATGGTACAAGCCATTGTGGTTGGCGGCTCTTCTGTTGAAAGTGCTGCTGAAGGTACAGACGTCTCAATTGTTGTAAATCAGACCCCATTTTACGGAGAAAGCGGTGGCCAGGTGGGTGACATCGGTGAAATCCGTTTTGATGATGGTTTGGTCGAAATTACAGACACAAAAAAACGCGGCGAAGGCCTGTTCGTTCATTCAGGAAAGGTTTCCAAAGGGACTTTAAGCACCGGCACGGCGGTAGAGCTTGAGGTTGACCACGATGCACGTTCAGGTTCAAGGGCGCATCATTCTGCAACGCACCTTGTTCATGAGGCACTAAGAGAAATTCTCGGTGATCATGTTGCCCAGAAGGGATCGCTAGTATCGCCTGAACGATTACGCTTTGATTTCTCCCATCAAAAAGCAATCTCTGATGAAGACATGAAAGAAATCGAAGAAATCTCTAACGAGATTGTTCGCCAGTCCGCACCAGTCGAAACAAGGCTAATGGCCATTGACGATGCCATTGAGGCAGGCGCCATGGCATTATTCGGCGAAAAATACGGAGAAGAAGTTCGTGTTGTTTCAATGGGCACGGCTGTACGCGGTGAAAAAGCGGGCAAAACCTATTCACTGGAATTGTGCGGCGGCACACATGTGTCAAACACCGGTGAAATTGGATTGATACACATTTTGGGTGAAAGCGCTGTATCGGCAGGAGTTCGCAGGATCGAGGCACTGACCGGCAAAACCGCGCTAAATTATCTTGCGGAACAGGAACAGCGGGTGAGCGATATTGCAAGTACACTCAAGGTCCCACCACATGAAGCAGTCAACCGTGTCACTCAATTGGTGGATGAACGCAAAAAACTCGAACGTGAGCTTGCAGACGCGCGAAAACAACTTGCATTGGGCGGAGGCAACGGATCAGCGGCCAACGAGGTTGAAACTGTCAATGGCGTCTCGTTCATGGGCCGCGTTATCGAGGGCATTGCTGCCAAGGAATTGAAGGGATTGGTAGACGACACCAAGCAATCCCTGGGCTCAGGCGTTGTTGTAATTGCAGGCATCTCAGAAGATGGCAAAGCTGGTATTGTGGTCGGAGTTACCGATGATTTGACAGACAAATATAACGCCGTGGATTTGGTCCGCGTGGCGTCAGAGGCCGTTGGCGGAAAAGGCGGCGGTGGCCGCCCGGATATGGCTCAGGCAGGCGGCCCGGACGGCAAGAATGCCAGCAGTGCAATTGCAGCGGTCAAGGCGCTGATCTGACTGCAGATAATTAACCCAGACCAGCAAAACCTCTCTGGACTAGGCTACAGCTCGCAAATGCGGCGCGCTCAAGCGCCGGTTAACCGTCAAATTGTTGAGTGCAACCTCAATGATGCTCTCTGATGTATTTGCGGTCTTGTTGCTTGCAGCAAAACCAATAATGCAATCATAGCGGGCAATAGAGGACATTTGACCAGACAGCACTGCCTGATAACGATTGCTGATCGCAACAAGATCGTGTGCTGCAATATTCGGTGTCAAAACCGCGATCTTGTTCAAGTCAATTTTTGCGACCACATCATAGTCACGCGCTGTGCTTTCAATTGTATTCGCAACGTTTAACATAGCGTCTTTGTAATATGTGGATTGAGCGTTCACTTCAATAACAAGCACACCCAATGTTTTGTCCAGCGCAATGGCCTCTTCAAGATAGCTGTCCATAACAAGCTTGAAATATTGAAGATTGGACAAGCCCGTGAATGGATCACTGAAGTCAGAATGCCGACCGGCCTCGGCCTTCAGCGCAATCAGTTTCCGCTCGCGATTGCGCATCAGCATATCCGGCTTCAACACAATGAGTGAATAGAAAAAGCCCGCCATCATGATGGCAAAACTTGATACCGTGAGCGCTTCTGCCTGGGTAAGGTCAGCAAAAATTGCCTGACGATTTCCACCGTCCAACGGCAAACCGACATAGGCATTGTAGCCCACGAGAATAGCACCAACTCCAAAAAGCCAGGTGTTAATGCCGATCATATACTGATGATTATTATCCGATGCACGCCGCTTCATTTTCACCCCCTGAATTCTCTGCTGCGAAAGTCATACACTCAGAGGAGCAGCCATATCACCGAAACGTTAGGTCACGGTAAAACAGGTACTTAAAATTGTTAGAGAAGCCGCATCCCGATCAACAAACCAGGATGCGCGCCGGGTAATTCTTAACCCATGGCTTTCTGGAGGTTTTCGTCAATTTTATCGAGGAAGCCCATGGTTGACAGCCACGGCTGATCGGGGCCGATGAGAAGCGCTAGGTCTTTGGTCATAAAGCCGGACTCTACAGAACCGACGCATACCTCTTCCAAGGTTTTTGCAAAGCGTGCCAGTTCAGCATTATCATCAAGTTTGGCGCGATGAGCGAGTCCACGCGTCCAGGCAAAAATCGAAGCAATCGAGTTGGTAGACGTTTCTTCACCTTTTTGGTGCTGACGATAGTGACGGGTAACCGTTCCGTGGGCTGCTTCCGCTTCAACCGTTTTACCATCGGGGCTGATGAGTACGGATGTCATCAGACCCAGCGAACCGAACCCCTGTGCAACCGTGTCAGACTGAACGTCTCCATCATAGTTTTTACACGCCCAGACATATCCGCCAGACCATTTAAGCGCAGAAGCAACCATATCATCGATCAGGCGGTGCTCGTACCAGATCTTCGCTTCTTCAAATTGGTTCTTGAATTCGTTTTGATAGACTTCTTCAAAGATATCCTTGAACTGGCCATCATAAGCTTTGAGAATGGTATTTTTTGTCGACAGATAGCATGGAACACCACGAGAAAGCGCGTAATTCATGGAAGCACGGGCAAAGTCTCGAATTGAATCGTCCAGATTATACATGGCCATAGCGACACCGGATGACGGCGCATCAAAAACCTCATGCTCGATTTCCTGACCATCCTCGCCAACAAACTTGACCGTAAGCTTGCCCTTGCCCGGAAAACGGAAATCAGTGGCACGGTATTGGTCGCCAAACGCATGACGACCAACAATGATGGGTTGTGTCCAACCTGGAACCAAACGCGGTACGTTTTTACAGACGATCGGCTCGCGGAAGATCACGCCCCCCAAAATGTTACGGATGGTGCCATTTGGCGAGCGCCACATTTTCTTCAGGTTAAATTCTTCTACTCGTTGCTCATCAGGGGTGATTGTCGCACACTTCACACCAACGCCGTATTCATTGATCGCATTTGCTGAATCAATGGTGATTTGGTCATCGGTTGCATCGCGAGACTCTATGCCCAGATCGTAATATTTAAGGTCGATGTCGAGATAGGGATGGATCAGCTTGTCCTTAATGAACTGCCAGATAATCCGGGTCATCTCGTCTCCATCAAGTTCTACTACCGGATTATCAACCTTGATCTTCGCCATAAATCATTCCTTCGTGAAAACGTACCGTGCATCAAATTACGGTTTGGGGGGATTCTGAATTTGGTATAGCAAACTCGATCATATATGCAAATTATCCCAATGGATTATTCCTCACAACGGAACATGGAAACATGAACGTCAAAAAATGCCTCGAAGAACGCCGGACATACAAAATCATCGGCACGATCGCTTACCCAACCGAAGAAGCCCTCATCGACAAAGACACTATTGATGATATTCTCAAATCAGCGGGAAATGCCCCATTTCATTACCCCTGTGACCGGGTGCACATGGACACGCTGTCGTCACCTGTGCCATGGCGCTGTTACAAGCTGGACACAGTAGCCTGTCACGAACTGATGCATATGCTTCTGGATACAGGGGACGCAACGAAAGTCCCGAACATGCTGGCGGCAGCACAATATCTGCTTCAGGTCACTTGGCTTCCAGACCCCGGCACTTTTTCGGGCGAAAGTCAGTCGAAGGAAGACCCGATGTTTTCCGGTACACTTCGAAACATGGAGCATATTGCGGCTGCGTCTGCCTTTGCGCAATCCTTGCTCCTGGCTGCTGAAGAGGCCGGGTTCAAAACCTATTGGTCAAGTGGCGGCCCATTGCGGAAAAAGCCGGTGTTTGATGCGCTCGGCATTCCGCATACTGAATTGCTTCTGGGCTCGATTTTCCTGTTTCCGAATGAGCCGAAACATGCCGAAATCAAATCCGGCAACCTGGCAGACAAACGTGGCGCCCCAAATGATTGGTCAAGATGGTGTGCACCAACAAAGGTTTAGAGCCGAGACTTATGGAATTCACAGGCAAAACCCGCTAAAGCAACACAAACATCCCAAACCGGAAACCTAAAATGACACAAGAAACCCGCACAGAAACAGATTCCTTTGGTCCACTGGAAGTCCCAACAGACAAATATTTCGGTGCGCAGACCGCGCGATCCTTGATCAATTTTCCGATTGGCACAGAAACCATGCCACTGCCCCTGATTTCGGCTCTTGGGGCTGTGAAACAAGCTGCAGTGCGTGTGAACATGAAGCTTGGATTAATGCCCGAGGATCTGGGTAAGGCAATCGACCAGGCAGCAGGCGAAGTGGTAGAAGGCAAGCTGAATGATCATTTTCCGCTTTCTGTTTGGCAAACCGGTTCGGGGACCCAATCCAATATGAACACTAACGAAGTGGTTTCAAACCGGGCAATCGAAATTCTGGGAGGCGTGATCGGATCAAAAGACCC
>JASJDO010000122.1 GCA_030065115.1 Rhizobiaceae bacterium
TATCCTACAAACCACCTCTACCACTTGGTGCAGGTTGAGGGTTTCCACTACCAAGAATGCCCCCGCCTCCTGACGAGCCGCCACCTTTGAGCATGCCGCCTACACCTTTTGCAACCGCGATACCAATTGCCACTTTCGCCAATGTACCGAGCATTCCCATAATCTTCTCCCGAGTTTGAATAGTTTACCTTAAGTTAGGTATTTGGAGAGGCAGATGCAAAGGAATGATTGAAATTATTTCTGATAATCAACCGGTTCGTTCAATTCGGCACGTTTGTGCCAATCCCAATAGGTGTGGATAATCTGTTTTGTTAGCGAGCCGGGTGCATCATTGCCTAGAATACGCTCATTAACTCGCGTGACCGAAACGGGACCACCTGCAGTAGTGGCTGTAAACACTTCATCAGCTGAAAGGAACACTTGTTCTGGTATGTCACAAGCGATTGGTGCCAGCCCCATTTCTTCGCCAATTTCCATAACTGTTTTCCGGGTAATTCCTTCCAGCATCCCATCTTTGGGTGTGAGAAGCTTTCCGTCGACAATTGCAAAAATATTGAAGCCCGGCCCTTCAGTGATAAGCCCCTGCTCATCCAACAGCACTGCTGTATCAAATCCATCATCCAACGCCTCGAACAAGGCTCTGGTCATGTCGCCCCAGTGATAGTTCTTTACTGTCGGGTCCACACTTGATGGAGAAATGCGTTTTGAGGTTTCCGAGATTTTGACATATGCCCCGCGTTTGGCAATATCCGGGGGAATAACCCAGACAAACGGAACGGCCCAAGCATAAAAGTGGTTGCTGCAAAGCCTCGGATCGCGCGTACCTGGAACTGATGGCGTGCCGCGACTGGCGACCATCGACACATAGGCATCCTTCAGTTCACTTTTCGCGACCATTTCATGCAAGATTTTCTTAATGTCATTTCTGCTCTGCGGAATTTCGAGCCTTAGAGAGGCAACCGATTTTTCAAACCTATCCAGATAGTCATCCAAGCGAAAAAAGCTGCCTTTCCAGACATGGACAACATCATATGTGATGTCGGACCGTGTAAGCCCCCAATCGGTTACCGGGAGCATCGCTTCGCTGATCGGGATGATCTGACCCCGCATCCAAGCGGCACCAGAAGAAAAATCGGGCTGCGACTTGTCAGCCATCCAACCCCCGCACCTCACCTTCGCAAAGAACCGCTGGATCATAGGCCTTGCGGGAAAAGACTTCGCGCACCATCGGTTCGAAATGACCAAGGTCTTTCATCGGATAATCCGGATCAAAAGAGGATTGATCCCACCGCTCACAAAAGTCTGCGCAGGTTTTGAAATATGGATGATCCTTATATTTCTGGCGTTCCTCAGGATCCCATCCATAGTGATGGCCATAATACAACATCTGGAACAGGCCATGGTGCTCTACAACCCAGGCGACTTCATCGCGAACGAACGGACGGAGAATTTCCGCCGCAAAACGGTCGTGGTTTTGCGGTGCCAGACCATCTCCGATGTCATGCAAAAGGGCCGCAACAATCCAGTCGATATCAACGCCCTCCTCTTCTGCGCGCGTCGCTGCCTGCAGACCGTGCTCAAGTCGGGTGATTTTGTATCCGGAAAGTGTATCATCTGCCTGGCTACGCATTTCACGCAAAATGCGATCTGCAGTCATCGCAAGATAGGGTTTTTCAAGCTCGTGCAGAAGTTCATAATCTTCCTTGGTACCGTATTTCATCTGGGTGAAAGAAACGGTTTGTGCTTCTGAATGATCCATTACACCCTCCACGAATGCAGAATAACTTGCCAATCGAACTATAGATTGATACGGCCAAGCAAAAGTTTCAATCCAAAATCGCGACAAGCACGGCGCAACGAGACAGAACCATGGGTACAAAGGACCAATCCGATTTCGCAGTTACTGCGAATACGCTGTACGGCGTTGGAGAAGACTCGACCTTTTCCGGTGTGATGTCATTTATGCGCCGCAAGTACACAAAAGATGTTGCAGGCGCTGATATGGTAGTGATGGGCATACCTCTGGACACTTCAGTGACTAACCGTCCCGGAACGCGGTTTGGGCCTGCTGCGATTCGTCGGGCGTCCTGCATCATGGATGCAGATCCGATTTATCCATTTCATCTTGAAGCATTCGACAAGCTTGCAGTGGCGGACTACGGCGATTGTTCCGTCAGCACAAACCGGGTATGGGAAAACCCGGAGCGGATAGAGCAGGAAGCTGCAAAAATTCTCGATACCGGTGCCTATCTGCTCTCACTAGGCGGAGATCACTATGTGACATGGCCTCTGCTGAAAGCGCATGCGGAACGCCATGGGCCGTTGGCCCTTGTTCAATTTGATGCGCATCAGGACACATGGGAAACCAATGATGGCGATGATGGCATTCCGGAAATCGATCACGGCACTTTTATCACCCGTGCCGTGCGCGATGGTATCATCGACCCGGAAAAATCCATACAGATTGGAATCCGAACACATGCGCCGGATGATTATGGGATTGAGATTATCTATGGTGACGATGTGGAAGAAATGTCGACCGAAGAAATCGCCAACCAGATCAAGTCTAGAGTGGGAAGCGGACCGGTCTATCTGACATTTGACATTGATTGCCTGGATCCTGCCTATGCGCCCGGAACAGGAACGCCCGTTTCCGGCGGGCCATCCTCGGCAAAAATGCTAGCTGTGCTTCGCAAACTCGGCACGCTTAACATTGTGGGTTCTGATGTCGTTGAAGTCGCACCTGCATATGATCATGCAGACATTACCGCCATTGCAGGTGCAACCGTTGCATCGTATATGGTGGGCTTGGTAGCCGAACGAAAAGCAGACCGATGAAACTCGTTGCCCAAAACAACGAATTATCAATCTGAATCTGCTAAATCACGTAAGCATCTATTTTTTCAGGAATAATCATGAAACCGAAGCTCTTTATTGACGGCGAACACGGCACGACTGGCTTGCAAATCCGGGAACGGCTTGCAAGACGTGACGATTTTGAAATGCTTTCTCTTGCAATGGAAGATCGCCGCGATGACGAAAAGCGCAAGGAGATGCTGGCGGCTTGTGACATAGCCATTCTGTGTCTGCCGGATGATGCTGCGCGCGAGGCTGTTGCCATGATAGAAGCCAGTGGAAACGATGCCTGCAAGATCATCGATACTTCCACGGCGCACAGGACTGCCCAAGGCTGGGCATACGGCTTTGCTGAACTCAGCAAGAAGCAGTCCGATAACATTCGCACTGCCAAACGCGTTAGTAACCCGGGGTGTTATTCGACAGGTGCGATTGCACTCTTGAAGCCGTTAATCAATACCGGGGTCATGAGTCCTGAATGCATTGTCACCATCAATGCTGTGTCCGGGTATACTGGCGGTGGAAAGCAACTCATTGCCCAAATGGAAGATGAAGCAAATGAGAAACACATTGATACGTCTTTCCATCTCTATGCACTGGGACTGCAACACAAGCATGTCCCGGAAATCATGGTTCGGTCTGGCTTGAAAAAGCGTCCCTTATTCATGCCGAGTGTCGGACGCTTTGCTCAAGGGATGCTGGTTTCCATTCCGCTACACTTGGAACAACTCTCATATGCGACTGCTGATACTGTTCGCGGTGCACTTGAAGTGCATTATGATGGTTGTGAATATGTAACCGTGGCTTCGAAAGAAGAAGCCGCGGAAGCAGGGCACATACGGCCAGAGGATTTTGCTGGTCGGGACGACATGAAACTGTGGGTCTTCAGCAATGAAGAAGCAGGTCATGTGAACCTGGTTGCTCAGCTAGACAATCTTGGAAAGGGCGCATCGGGAGCTGCGGTTCAGAACTTGAACCTGTTGCTAAGCTGACAGGAATCAGGCGTAGGCGCCTTTTGTGCCGCGCCAGTGCGCCACTGCAAAGCCGAGTAGAACAACCGCCCCCCCCTGATGAACGAGTGCCCATGACAATGGCACTTGTAGCACCAGTGTTATGACGCCGATTGCTGCTTGGGCGACACCAAGGCCGAGGAGAACAAGTGTCCTCCTCTTATGTGTGTCAGCGCTTGTCGAGCGATAAGCAATGATCGACTGCCAGATCAGCAGTGCGAGGACAGCGTAAGCACTCATACGGTGAATGAATTGCACTGTCTTGGGATTTTCAAACGCGTTGATCCAAGCGGGCGACTGTATCCAGAGGTCAGTGGGAATGACTGCACCATCCATGGTGGGCCAATCATTAAACGCGAGGCCTGCATCCAGCCCAGCCACCAAAGCGCCCAGGAATATCTGAATAACAATTGCCAAAAAGACCACAATCGAGAAGGCCGCAACTTTGCTGTCTACAGGTGCGTCACTATGCGGCGCAAGGCCGCGCGCGATCCACATTGCATAGGCAAAGATCAGACAGGCAAGCGTCAAATGCGTTGCCAGGCGATATTGACTGACATCAACGCGGTCGACCAGACCTGATTTAACCATCCACCAACCAATAAATCCCTGCAGCCCGCCGAGTGCAAAAAGCAGAAGCAGACGTGGCTTCAAAAACGATTCAAGACGTCCAGTCATCCAGAAATAGGCAAGTGGAATCGCAACAAACAATCCAATCAAACGCCCCAGAAAACGATGCCCCCATTCCCACCAGTAAATGAACTGGAAGTCAGACATGCTCATGCCTTTGTTGATCTGCTGATATTCAGGAATTTGCCGATATTTCTCTAGTGCGATTTCCCATTCCGCAGCGCTTAGTGGTGGAATGGCACCCAATATCGGTTTCCACTCGGTAATTGAGAGGCCTGAGTCTGTCAGGCGCGTTGCGCCGCCAACAATCACCATGATGAAAATCAGAAAACACACGGCATATAACCATGTCCGCACAAGTGTCCGATTACTTTCGATGTTTGTCACAGGCGTGGTCAAAACTGTGGTGGTCATTTTCGCCTCTTTTGAATTGGAGGTGAAATGGCATCAGTACCCGAATTTCTCAAGCCCCCTGCTCCGTGACAAGCCGTCGCTTCCCTAGACATTGATTTCGGCAGCGAAGCGCGTATGTAAGGATCATGCCAGTCAGAATTAAAAAACTTATCGGATCCATACTGATTATCGCAATTGCAATGCTATATGCGTTGATTGCCACCACGATCGCCGCAGCTAAACTTGCCGATGCTAGTGGCTGGGTTCATCTGATTTATTTTCTCGTGACCGGTCTGTTCTGGGTCGTTCCGGCAATGTTCATCATCACCTGGATGACCAAACCGGGAAAAACTGAGTCAGGCAAAACCTAAAGCTTCAAATTAGGTTAATTACGCTACGTTGAGTTTCCGGCCTTTGTTTTGAAGGCGCGTTGGAACGCCGGAAAGAAGCGTATTCATATATCTGGTATCTTGAAAATGGCCGTTTACCGAGACTCTCGGGAGCGCGTGAATATGTTGTGCGCATTCCGAATATACAACTCCATGGCGGGTGGTAACTGCTGTATTGAACCCCAGATTTCTTGCCATTTTAAACTCGCGCAAAGACGCAGCTTGTTCCGAGCCGTAAGGGTATGCAAGGTGAACTATTTCTTGACCGAGCTTTTCCTCCAGAAGTTGCTTGCTATGCTCAAGTTCCTGCTTGAGCGTGTCCTCATCAAGCTTCGATAGCACGAAATGAGACATGGTATGGGCGCCAATCGTGCATAAAGGATCCCGATTTGCTCTTTCAATTGCATCCATGTCCGCAACACTTGCTTTCAAGTGGGCGATTGGATCATGGCCAGCGTTTTTTGACAACTGCGTTACGATATCTCTCGCCTGATGCTCATCCACCTCATCGAACAAGATGCTCATGATTTCTCTGAAACTCTGGTTTTTCAAATCACTCGACGATGTATCGAATTCGCGGGTGCCAGAAGGCAAATCCAGTACAACTCGATCTCGCATGCGGATGCATATCTCAACATCCTCCCACCAGATTGGTACTTTTCCAGCAGCCATGCCAGGTGCAACATAGATGGTGTATGGCGCATTATGTTTCCGGAAAATCGGCACGGCGCTTTCTAAATTATCGATATATCCGTCATCCAGTGTCACTGCCAAAAAAGGTTTCGCACGCTTATCCGTTTTGTCCACAAGTCGGGCATGCACCTCATCCATTGAGACGAAATCATAATACGGTGCTAGCGCTGCAAGCAGTTTATCCAAGAATGATGGCGAGACACTCAGGTGATAGTTTGGCGAGAATTCAGTGAGCTCTTCGTTGCGCACATGGTGCAACATCAAAACCGCACCTTTACCTGCCAGCAGCGGGTTTAGCATCGCCTGCAATCCGGAATAGTATAGTGCGTTCAGCACTGCTTTTCTTGCCAGCATAAGCTTGCCTATTTCTCACGCCCGTTACACGTAAATGTCATAACATACTGTTTGTTTAGAAAGTCTTGATATGTTGAAACTTCCGAAATTTAACGCCTGAGACCCTTAGCGTATGGCAAACCCCGCAGACTTAAAAATTTCCGTTCACTCGAAGCCGGGCGATCTGGAATCAACTTGGCGTGCTTTGCAAGCCGAAGGGACCAGTTGCATCTACCAGGACTTTGATTGGGTAAGCATAGCCTATCGCACCCAGGAAAAAGCTCACAAACCCCTCATCTTGTATGGTGAATTATCAGGCAAGCCGCAGTTCATTGTTCCACTGGTAATCGAAGAAGGATTTCCTAAAACCGTTCGATGGCCCGGCAACACTCACTCAAACATTTGTAGCGGCATATTCTCGGTTGAATATCTTCAAACACATACACATGCACATACCCAAAAAATCGTCGCGGCCATTCGCAACGAGGTTTCCGGCGTTGCAGTGCTCAATCTCAGAAACCAGCTTCCTACCCTTGGCGGCCATCCAAATCCACTTCTAACGCTGCCAAATCAGCCATCCATGAGCATCATGTATGACATGGATTTGCGCGGTGGCCTTGATCCGATATTGGATGCAGGAAATGGCAAGCGCAAACGCAAACTGTTTAGACGTCAGGTGCGAGTGGCTACCGAAATGGGTGGCCATGAATTGGTCATCCCTAAAACGGACGAAGAGATTCGCGCCTGTCTCGATGATTTCTACGAACAGAAAACCCAGAGATTTTCTGAGCTTGGAGTGAAGGATGTATTTGCTCCTGCAGAAACCCGTGAATTCCTATATGAACTCGCAACCGCACCAAAACGCGATGGTATAAAACTGCTCGATTTCTTTGAATTGAAAGTCGGCGGCAAGACCCGCGCGCTGTATGGATGTGCGATATATGGTGACTATTGTCAGGCTTGGGTGAATTCAGTCACTTATGACGATTTTGCTGATTTAAGTCCCGGTGAAATGGTTTTGTACATGATGATTGAGAGGCTCATCGAAGATGGTTTCTCTCGGTTTGACCTTGGTGTAGGCACTGAGCGATACAAGAAATCCTGGTGCAAAACTTCAGTCAATCTGGTGGATGTAATGCTACCACTGTCAGCAAGCGCATGGCCAATTGTTGCCTCTATCAAATCAAAGGCAGCTGTAAAGGCCAAGATCAGAAACAGCGAAACCCTCTGGCCGAAAGTGAAGAAACTGCGCCAGCGGCTTGTCGGAAACGGATAGCATCAGATTATCCCCAAGGCTCTTGCTGGATCTTATGAAAACAAACCTTGTATCAAGCAAGCTCGGTTGCTTGGCGCTGCTCTTCGAGATCGCATTTATCCGCCGCCAACAACAGAACATCGGAATATCCAGCATTCAGGACATCTTGTTCCAGTTCTTCAACTTCGGTTCTGGTTGCTTTCATGCAGCTGATAACCACAATAGCGTCGTCCCCTGCAATCATTTCGATTTCAGGAACATTGGCTTCACCACAATCGATAACACAGAAATCAAAAGGTGAAGAGATTGCTTCGATAATCTCTTCCAACATTTGCTGATCGGGCGCAGGTGTTCCAGGGAATAATGAACCGGGGGGCACGACATTTACTGAGGAGGCTCTGTCTTTGTATAAAATCTGATCAGCACGGACAGCCCCACTCATCAGATTAAACAGGCCTGGCAATCCAGATTTGCCCAACATCTTGCGCGACGAGATCTCTCCGCCACTCATATCAAGCAACACAACGCTTCGGTCGAATTTAGCAAGCTTCCTGGCTAACAGCCAACTTGTGCTTGAGCCGAAATCTCCGCCAGGTGAAACAACCACGATGACTGCGGAAGACAGTTTGGCAAGGCCCTCGGCACCCACCCGCACAGAATGTGGACTGAGGCCCGTTACATCATCGGTTTCCCTGGCCTGAGTTACTTCAGGTTTTCTCAAGCGTTCTGCCGCAAGCGCCATGGCTGCATCCGCCTGTTCAGCTTGAACTTTTTCAAGCGCCCGCTCACGATTTTTGAACTTCTGACTTTCGTCTATCTCCAGGCCGCCAGCCAATACTGATGATGCGGTCTCTTGCTCATTAACGTTCGAATCTGCTTCAATGATTTCTGCATCATCGATCATGGGCTCCGTTTTCCGCCTGTCTGCCTCATGATGAGCACTGACTGCAGTCAGTAGGCTGCCAGCAATCACGCCCAAAACAGTCAACAGCAAAGCTGCAACCATGCCCGCGATGGTGAATGGAATAATTTTGGGGAAGAAAGCCTTATCGGCAAGCGTGGCCGGAGATATGATTTCCGCATCCACTTGTGAGAGGTCAGTTCTTGTATTTGCTTCCAAAAATCTGCTTTTATACTCGGACAGAAGCTCTCTTTCCGCCTCAGCTTTCCGCTCAAGAGCACGTAACTCGACAAGTTTTTCGTCCAGCCTAGCCGAATTCTTCTTGAGTTCCTCTATCTCTCTTTCCAGCGATGCTTCAGCCTGTAGAGTGGCCTCCACATTGTTCTCCAGCCCTTTGACAACATTGTTTGCTGCCGACCTGATCTGGCTTTGAAAGTCATCCAACTGGGAGGCAAGCGCACGCAACCTGGGGTGATTTGGCAACAGCGTCGTCGACAAGTCAGATATTCTCGCGCGCAATTCCACTTCCCTCTCCCGAAGACGTTGAATAAGAGGAGATGCGATGACTTCCGGTATTACGTCCAACGACGATCCATTGTTGATCGCTTGCTTTATGGTTTGTGCGCGCGACAAGGCAGTGGACCGCTCAGCCTTAAGGCGCGAAAGTTCGCGAGAAACCTGGGAAAGTTGCTCTGTTGCGAGCAGTGAATCATTATTGTCGGTTTGCAGAAGATCATTGTTAGCACGGAATTGCGCCACATCAGCTTCAGCTTTGGTGACATCTTTTTCCAGTTGGCGAATTCTCGGATCAAGCCAGACCGTTGCGGTTTCGCTATCCTTCAGTTTTGCAGTACTTTTCTGCTTAATGTATTTTTCAGAAATCGCGGCAACAATAGTCTGGGCGAGTTCGGCATTGTTCGCCCAGAACTCAATAACCAGTACCCGCGAGCGCTCCACGGCATAAACATTCAAGCGTTCTTTGATTTCGCGAAGCGTTTTGTTTCGTTTCTCAGTTTCAACCGGAACATTCCTCGGCTGCTCGATACGATCTTCCTGTCCAGCCAGCTCAAGAACCCTGTTGCGTACGGAGTTGTTGTCCTTGTCGCCTTCAAACTCTTCAAGCGAGGTCAAATCAAGATCATCAATCACCTCCAGAACAAGTTTGTCTGAGGCGAGGATTTCAACCTCACTTCGGATTGCCTGCTCATCAAACTGACGCTCAGGTTGCTGAGCAGATGTATCATTGGTTGCACGGGTAAACGTGCTAGCACCATCTCGAACAAGAATGCGGGCCGTGGATTCATATCTTGGTGACACCAACGACAAAACGACAAGCAGGCAAGCGCCTGTAATCAACGTGACAAGAAGAATGAGCCACCATTTGCGTCGGAGTGACTTGAAAATTCCAGTCACATCAATGTCGTCATCTCGCGTCAATACATTGGCACCAGACATGAACTACTCCTACCTTCTGCGACCAAAACTCCGGTGCAGATACTTAATTCCACCTCTATTTATGAATGAACTTGGTAACCAAGGCGTTAAAGCCCCAACGCTTAAACCCCAAAATTCAGGGATAATTGGCAAATCGATTTCCGGTTTTTTACGCCATGTTAACCATACCTGTTAAATGATGCCGTGAGTATTGTTTACCCGCTTGCCCGGGATAGGAACCAGAATGTTCAGTATTGTGCCCCCCGGAAACGTTTTCCGTGCGCTAGTGATTGCATTTGTAGCAGCGCTTCTATCAGCATGCGCGGCGTACAAACCTCTTGATCCTGCGTTTCACAAAGCCTTGGGCAAGCCTTACACTCTCGATTCAGGTGACGTTCTACGCGTCACAGTTCTTGGAGAAGCTGAACTCACAAACACTTATGCGGTCGATAAAGGTGGATACATATCTCTTCCGCTTGTTGGTTCGATTGCCGCGCGCGGAAAAACAACAAAGCAGATGGAAGCCAGCATTGCCAGTGGCCTGCGCAACGGTTTTCTACGCAATCCAGATG
>JASJDO010000123.1 GCA_030065115.1 Rhizobiaceae bacterium
TGTTGAGAAATTGGTCATTTGTTGCTGTTTGCAAGAGGGGGTGTGTTATTCGTTTTTTCTTTCAAGGCGTTATGAGAGTAAACGATTTATTATTCATTAAGCATGAAAATCAGGACCAGGATGGGGTTTAATCAGGATAATTAAATAATGGCCTTAAAGGAAGATGAGTCTCAGGATGCTGGGTCCGGGGTGTCGTTGCAAGCGATCACTGAGACAATGTCTCAGGGGATTGTTGTTTTCGGAAAGGATAATCTGGAACTTGTAAACAGTGCAGTCAAAGAGATTTTGAAAGTTCCAGAATCAAGGATCGAAATAGGCGGTCCTTGGATTAATTATCTAAAACTGTTATTTGAGAACGCTTTCTACACAGAGGGTGAGGATCCGCAGGTGCCGATTGACCGGATCGCTCAACACATGCGTGATCGTACCGGTTACAGTGCAGAGCGTCCGACACGGTATGGCCAGATTATTCGTATTGATGCAGTTCCATACTCAACCCATGGGATGATTTTCAACTACACGGATATCACGGAAGAAAAAAATCGCGAGCAGGCGGCCAAAGAGACTTCGAGGCTATTACAAGAAACAACAGATGCGATGCGGCAAGGAATCGTTGTACTCGGGAGTCAGACCATCGAGTTCTTTAACCCAATGGCAGAAAAGTTGTTGGATGTTCCACAGAGCGTTCTGAATATCGGTGGTTCGTGGGTCGATTTGCTAAAATACCAAAGAGACAGAGGCGATTATGGTGATGACGGTGAAACCTATTTTCAGGGCTTGCTGGAAAGTATCAGAACTCGCGAACCCAGGCAGGGTACAAGAAAAAATAACAACGGATTAACCATCAGAATTGATGGTCTGCCACGCGGTGAAGATGGCTGGATAATAATCTACACAGATATTACAGACCTAACTGAGGCGATAGAAGCAGCTGAGAGTGCAGAACGCGCAAAGTCAGAGTTTCTTGCCAACATGAGCCATGAGATAAGAACGCCCATGAACGGAGTCATGGGAATGGCAGAATTACTTGCCGCAACTGAACTTGACGCCAAACAGAAAATGTTCACCGATGTAATCGTAAAATCGGGGGCATCTCTTCTTACGATTATTAACGACATTCTGGACTTTTCAAAAATTGATGCAGGTCAAATGGAGCTGGACCCTGCACCATTTGTCATGGCCGAAGCCATCGAAGATGTTGCGACCCTGGTTTCTGCAAAAGTTGCAGAAAAAGACCTGGAACTTATTGTTCGTGTAGATCCAAACTTGCCAAAAACGATGGTAGGCGATGTTGGACGTATACGACAGATTGTTACCAACCTGATGGGAAATGCGGTAAAGTTCACTGAGATGGGCCACGTCTATGTCAATGTTGAAGGCCAGGTCATCAAAAATGGCGATGAAAACCTTGCTGAGCTTAGGTTCTCTGTTGAAGATACAGGGATTGGAATTCCACAAGAACAATGTGACAAAGTCTTCCAGAAATTCAGCCAGGTCGATACTTCTGCTACCCGCAAACATGAGGGTACTGGGCTTGGTCTGTCCATTGCCTCGTCGCTCGTGAAATTGATGGGTGGAGAGATCGGCGTTGAAAGTTCCATTGGAAGAGGATCCACCTTTTGGTTTACGGTTACTCTTCCGGTTGAAGAAGAATTGGCTCCCGCGCGGATTATTCCCGGTGATTTGTCCGGCTCACGCGTCCTCATAATCGATGACAATGCGGTCAATCGTTCAATCCTGACCGAACAAATGTCGTCTTGGGAATTCGAGAATATTGCCGTAAGCAGCGGTAAAGAAGGCCTCGATTTCATGCGAGCCGCCCAATCTCAAAATGTTGAGCTTGATCTGGTGATCCTGGATTACCAAATGCCTGAGATGAGCGGCGCTGAAGTGCTACGTCAGATGAATGAGGACGATACTCTTGGCGCTATCCCAGTAATAATCCTGAGTTCTGTTGATAGCGCTCAAACCAATCGGGAGTTGTCAACGCTTGGTGCTGAGGCGAACCTCACAAAACCAACCCGCTCTTCATTGTTGTTAGAGACAATTTTGCAAGTGATGGCAAAAAACAAGGCGGAAAAGCAGGGCCAAACACCGGCTGAGGCCGGGAATATTGACCCAGCACCCCCTGCGCTTGAAGAACCATTGATGAATGAAACGCAGGATGATGTTGGGCTGGAAGACAATGTATCACCTGATATGCCCGCTGCTAAAACTGAAACCGAAAATACCAAGAATAATGCTTCAGACGTTGGGAATGAGGGACAGCAACTTGATGTCCTCGTTGCGGAAGACAATGAAGTGAACCAGATCGTTTTCCGGCAAATCCTTGAAGAGGCCGGTGTGAACTACAAGATAGTCGAAAATGGTCGACTTGCGGTTGCTTCATACAAAGTACATCAGCCAAGAATGATCCTGATGGATGTTTCAATGCCTGAAATGAATGGCAAAGAGGCAACCGGTGAGATACGCAAACATGAGAAAGAAAATTCTCTGATGCGCACACCCATTGTTGGCGTAACAGCACATGCCCTAAAGGGTGATATGGAAAGCTGTATCGAAGCAGGTATGGATGATTATTTGTCAAAGCCGGTTTCTCCCAATCTACTCATGCAGAAAATAGAGCAGTGGTTGGACGAAAATTCCAAAAAGATATTAATTAGCTAAGCTTCCAGCTCGAGTGATCGTATTCGATAACATGATTGATACCAAGCCATTTAGGCTTGTGGCAGAAAGCTCAAGACGGTCGGTCTGCAAGACCATATAGCCATTCATCATCTGCTTAAGGTGTCTGACATAGCAGCGAAGCGGGGATGTGGCGTTTGTGACTCTGCTTCGGCCTCGAAACTGCCTTTGGTCAAGTTTCCATCGAAAAGCTGCTATTGGCCGTAAGCTCACAATCGAGCAAAGATGCCTTAGTGGGGCAATTTTCACCGGTAAATTATTAAAAAATTTGTTTTTTGGTAACTTATGGTGCCCCCACACGGACTCGAACCGCGGACCTACTGATTACAAATCAGTTGCTCTACCAGCTGAGCTATAGGGGCAAATGCAAATGCGTTTGCGATGACGGTGTCTAATAAGTTTTCATCGCTCGCGCAACTCCTTTTTTGGCTATGTGCCGGCCTTTTTGTATGCGTGCATCGGCTGGCACATTCCACTGGCATAAATGAAACGCGTTAACCTTTTGTTAACCATAAATCTTAGTTGTTTGTTAACCAGTCGATATATGGTTGATGCCCCCGATAGAGGGGCGTATCGTACCGCCAGATGCGGTTACATCGTTTTGGTACTTTAAGCAGTTCCAAAGTCAGTGCTTTTCAACAAGCAACAATCGGGAGACCGCAGCATGACCGCATGCGTTTCAGCAAGAAAATTTTTTATTTCAGGCATTGCCAGCCTGTTTGGTGCCGTATTTTTTGTAACCGGTAGTTCGATGGTCCCGGTAGCCCCCTCAGACGCCAAGGCGCAAAGCTACAGCTCCGGTGTAGTGTTGAAAATGGGTGGAGTGAGCAAAAAGCGCGTCACAGGCCGCACCAAATTCCCTGTCACAAATACCGTCCGGTCAGCCAGGTATTACAAATATGGCAATCGAAAAATTCACAAACGGAAGTTCCACCACAAGCGCTATAAATATACTGACCGCCTTATCGAGCGCAGAAAGCTGATAGAGCAGCGTAACCGCCGTGTAGCATTTGAAAACGCAGCTCGGCGCAACCGAAATGCTTTCAACGGTGCTGCAGCAGGTGTGCTTGTGCTTGATGTGCCAACAGGCAACATGATTGTCAGTTCTCAATTTGACGGCGGTACATCACCTTCAGTCGTTTCCCAATCTACCCAGGCCATTCCCTGCCCAAAGGGATACAATTGCGGATATCGTGTATACAGCGATGGCACTGGCCCACGCATTATTACCCTGGGCGCCGGTCCTCAAAATGGACTGCCGGAATACGACGGATTGTCAGGTCCGCTGATCATCACGGTCAAATAGCGATCAGACAAGCTTGCCGCGGGCAATGTAAAGCGCAAGCATCGCGGCATTGGAAACATTCAGGGATTTGATTTCGCCTGGCATGTCCAGGCGTTTCAGCAGGTTGCAGGTTTCGCGTGTCTTCTGACGCAAACCCTTGCCTTCCGCACCCATCACCAAGGCGATTTTCTGCTGTGCAGGGGTTTTTTCGAAGGCCGTATCGCCCTCACTGTCGAAACCGATGGTTGTGAACCCGGCCTCATGAAGGGTTTCCAATGCTTCGGCAAGATTACGGACTTCGATATGGCGCACGAGATCCAGTGCCCCGGAAGCAGATTTTGCCAATACGCCGCTTTCAACCGGCGAGTAGCGGCTGGTGGTGATGACCGCGCCAGCTTCAAGCGCCACAGCGGAACGCATGATTGCGCCCACATTGTGAGGATCGGTGACCTGATCCAGCACCAATACCAGGCGCTCATCGCCAAGCTCTGACAAAGGCGCAGCCTCTATCGGGCTGACATGAAGAACAACGCCCTGATGAACAGCCTCTGAGCCGACCATCTTGTCGAGTTCCCTTGGAGATTTTTCCTCTACTGGCAAATCGACGAGGTGCTTGTCATCCAGCTCGAGCCGTTTCAGGGCATTTGCCGTTGCAAAAAGTCTGTGTTTTTGGCGGGCAGGATTGATGATCGCGTGACGCACCGTATGAAGGCCGTAAAACAATAGGTCTACAGTATTTTCCCGCGCATGCTTGAAACGTTGTTTTTGTCGATGGTCGTTATGGCTTTGCTTTCCGGCCTTTGCATCGCGTCGCGCGCGGCGTTTTTCTGCATGAAAACGGTTGTGTTCATCGCTCATAGTGCGGGGTGTTTTCTTGGGCGTTGGTGTATCACTCATGGGTGTTGCGTATTCCTCTTTAGGCACAAGGTCAATCACTGCCGAATAATTGAGAAATAATGCGCCAAAGGCTCTGATATCATGTTGACACAGCAGGGGCTTGGTTGCATAACGCGCGTCAGGTTGCAGCCTAACCAGCTGCGTCATTGCTGATTTTTCAGCACTGTTTGGCACCGCCCATATGGAGGAGTGTCCGAGTGGTTAAAGGAGACGGACTGTAAATCCGTTCGCTATGCGTACGCTGGTTCGAATCCAGCCTCCTCCACCATCGGCGGAACCAAATATTGGCCTAACGGCTCGCGGGTATAGCACAATGGTAGTGCAGCAGCCTTCCAAGCTGAATATGCGGGTTCGATTCCCGCTACCCGCTCCAAGTTTCTCAAAATCAATAGTTTATGCGCTGCCAATGCGTGGCAAATCTATGCCCATTCACGAATTAAGTTATTGAATTTAAATTATATTTTTAAAAGTAATATGGGAAGAATTTACTTTCCAAAATCGGAAGTAATTTTTGAAAAGACAACAAATATTGAAAAAATAACGGTCTTGTGATTGAATTTATTCGTTTGAAACTCAGGGGCAATAGGGAAAGTAATATGAAAATTTTTAAGAAAGCAATTTTAGGACTTGGGTTTTTGGGCCTTCTTTCCGGAACAGCATTGTCGCAAGGATTATCCAATGGCAGCGAAGCAAATTCCTCGGAAGTTGTTACTCAGTCTCAAATAGCATCCCCGCAAATGACGGGCCGGGTAGAATGGAGAGGCGGAGGTGTCTTTGCATTTCTAAGCCCAGCATGCTTTGATGTCGGTTGGGATTTGGACGCACCTGTAAAAGTTCGCTTTAGACCAAGTGGACTAGGAACCAATGGAGAAACTAGCGGAATAGCATTCCATTTTCACACTTTCTCCACTGGCCTGAGGATCAATGGGAGTATTACAAATGGGTTCAAGCCGTATAGTGGCTTTGGGGTCAGTGGTACAGGATATAATTCCACTGGTTTTATAAGATTTAACCAAATTCTTCCTGCGGCATACAATGAAACTACAAATCTCATGCAAATGGCAGTCTATGTCACTAGGTTTGGCGGTGATGTTGGTTGTAACGCAATTATTCGCGCTACCCTGCAACGCCGTGATCAGTAGCTGTGACAATGTTTTATCTTTGGATTGAGCATTAGACACGATTGGTATTGCAACGGCGCTTTTGCCCCCCTCGCTCTAATGGGCGAGGAGGGTAGCCTTATGAGCTGAATATGCGAATTCAATTCCCGCTACCCGCTCCGAGCACAAGTTCATGAAATGAAGGCCGTGCTTCCGCAGCAGACGTTTGACTAAGCCAATACGTCGAGAGCGCTTTTGATGGTAACTTTTTTGCCGTTCTAGTTTTGGTGCTTTCATTTGAAACAGTTTTGTTGTCGCCCTACCGAAAATACGATCCCTGATTGCGGAAGAGCTCCCAGAGTTTCTCCCCAATCAGGCAATCGTAACTCGGATCGGCAGTTTTAAAGATTTCTGCATCGGGTTCTGGATTGACGGCTATACTGGCTAGTTCCTGGACCAGTTTCTGCCGGACAGCAGTCGGGAACTGCTCCCAACTGCGGACCGGAAGCACAAACGACGCAGGACCGCCAATCACACAATTGAGATAGTACTGATCAAGATCATCGATGTTGAAAATGCCGCCGACACCATCCTTGGTCATGAGCGGCAGACCGTTGATAATAATGCCTTGCTGGAGCACTGCGTCCCGGGCTCGTGTGACGGGCTTGCCCTGATTATTTGGGCCGTCACCTGAAACATCGATGATGCGCCGGTTTGACGTAAAACTGTTTTGACCAAACAGGGTTGCCGAGAATTCCAGCCCTCCGGAGATAGAAGTACGCCGAAGTGCATCCTCAAAATGTGCGGTGAGCTTGTTGGCAAACAATTGCGCCTCTGATCGGCTGCTGATCAAAGTCCAGTCGACCACAATCCGTTGCGAGAAAACACCTGCCCATTCGATATAGGTAATCGCGACACGGCCGAGTAATCCGCCTTGTATCGCAGAGATAACTTCGTCACTCACCAACGCTTCTGCGTAACCGCGCCGCTGGATTTCGAGTTCAAAAGGGCTCATGGAGCGCGAGACTTCGACCGCCAGGACCAGTTGCACATCAACTTCAGTCTCATTCGCTTTTGCGTCTGAAGGCATGCCCACACCCAGCGCGGAGGCAAATAGCCAAAGAATGCCAAAAACGAATATTGATCCGAAGGAATGCATGCCGTGTTCAAACCTTTCCATACCCATCCTAGCCATACATCGTGAATTGGCAATTCTTCATACGTTCAACTTTGTGAAAGCTCAGGCCATTCGCAACCAACTTCTTGCGTGTGTCCCGATTAGTCCATATCACTTTTACCGACTTAGATTGATGATTTTGGGGACTTGAAATGTCAGAGAACAATCACCTGTTTGACGGTCTTTTGGGAAATGCAGAACGTGAGGCCGTTTTCTGCAAAATCCCCGATGGCGAAAACATGCGGACCATCACTTATGCGGATGTGGTCTCAATCTCTGCGCAATTCGCGAATGCATTGGTTGCTTTGGGCGTAGAGCCGGGAGACCGCGTTGCTGTTCAGGCACCCAAATCGTTTGAAGCATTAATGCTCTATCTGGCAACGGTGCGGGCGGGGGCTGTCTTTTTGCCACTCAACACAGCTTACACGGTTTCCGAAATCGAGTATTTTCTCGATAATGCCACGCCTTCGCTATTCGTCTGTGCACCAGAGCAATCACAGGACTATGACGCGTTGACGGAAAGGTTGGATATCAGACTTGAGAGCCTCGGAGACTGGTCATCCGATAATCCAGATGCGGGCACGCTGTTTGCCGCCGCCAGCGAGGCTTCGTATGAGTTTGAGAATATTGAACGTGAGGCCAATGATCTTGCAGCGATCCTCTATACCTCTGGCACAACCGGGCGCTCCAAGGGCGCGATGCTGTCGCACGACAATCTACTCTCAAACGCGGTTTCGCTTGTTGATTACTGGCAGTTCACTTCAGATGATGTGTTGATCCATGCTTTGCCAATTTTTCACACCCATGGCCTCTTCGTTGCGACCAATGTGATCCTGCGCTCGGGCGCTTCGATGATTCTGCTGCCCGGCTTCAACGCAGATGCGATTTTCATGCACATGCCTGCGGCAACTACGTTGATGGGTGTGCCAACTTTTTACACACGTCTGTTGGATGACGACCGGCTGCAAAGGTCAGCGGTCGAACATATGCGCTTGTTTGTCTCCGGCAGTGCTCCGCTGCTCGCTGAGACGCATATCCAGTTTGAGGATCGAACTGGTCACCGAATTCTGGAACGTTATGGCATGACCGAAACCAATATGAACACATCCAACCCGTATGATGGGGAAAGGCGGGCCGGGACCGTTGGGTTTCCGCTTCCGGGTGTGGAAATTCGGGTGGCAAATCCGGAAACAGGCGAGCACTTGCCCGATGGAGAAGTGGGCGTGTTGGAAGTCAAAGGCCCGAATGTGTTTTCCGGCTACTGGCAAATGCCAGAAAAAACCAAAGAAGAATTCCGCGATGATGGTTTCTTTATTACCGGAGATCTGGGCCTCATTGATGACCAGGGTTACACACAGATTGTAGGACGCGCCAAAGACCTGATCATTTCCGGTGGTTATAATATTTATCCAAAGGAACTCGAGCTTATCCTGGATGAGCAGGACGGTGTCCTTGAATCTGCCGTAATCGGTGTGCCCCATGCTGATTTTGGTGAAGGCGTGGTTGCAGTTCTGGTACCGCAAAAAGGCACAGAGATTGACATCGAAGCGCTGGCAAATGCATTGCAAGACAAGATAGCTCGCTTCAAACAACCCAAAAAGTTGATTGTGGTGGATGAACTTCCCCGAAACACCATGGGCAAGGTTCAGAAGAATGTGCTTCGGGACAACTATTCTAACGTATTGTCGTAGCTCATCAGCTCTCAGAAATAAGCTGGTCTGAGTGCCACAGTTTGGGGTGAACACGAACCCATTAACAGGCCTGCGATTAGACCTTGAAAACCAATGCGAGTAAGGGTATCAGAGCGCCCACTAACTAACGTTTCACTGTAAAATTTTGGAAGTTTAAAATGGCAAAAGAGAAGTTCGAGCGCAATAAGCCTCACTGTAACATTGGCACGATTGGTCACGTTGACCACGGCAAGACGACGTTGACGGCTGCGATTACGAAATATTTCGGTGACTTCAAGGCGTATGACCAGATTGATGGTGCGCCTGAAGAGCGTGCACGCGGTATCACCATCTCCACTGCTCACGTTGAGTATGAGACCGAGAACCGTCACTATGCGCACGTTGACTGCCCGGGTCACGCTGACTACGTGAAGAACATGATCACCGGTGCTGCCCAGATGGATGGCGCGATCCTTGTTTGTTCAGCAGCTGATGGTCCAATGCCACAGACCCGCGAGCACATTCTGCTTGCCCGTCAGGTTGGTGTTCCTGCGATCGTTGTGTTCCTGAACAAGGTTGACCAGGTTGACGACGAAGAGCTTCTCGAGCTTGTTGACATGGAAGTTCGCGAACTTCTTTCTTCTTACGACTTCCCTGGCGATGATACGCCAATCATCAAGGGTTCAGCTTTGGCGGCGATGGAAGGCAACAACCCGGAAATCGGCGAGAACGCCATCCGCGAGTTGATGGAAGCGGTTGACACGTTCATTCCTCAGCCGGACCGTCCGGTTGATCAGGCATTCCTGATGCCAATCGAGGATGTGTTCTCAATCTCTGGCCGTGGTACAGTTGTGACCGGTCGTGTTGAGCGTGGCGTGATCAATGTGGGTGACGAGATCGAGATCGTTGGTATCAAGGACACTCAGAAAACCACTTGTACGGGTGTTGAGATGTTCCGCAAGCTGCTTGATTCAGGTGAAGCAGGCGACAACATTGGTGCTCTGATCCGTGGTATTGACCGTGATCAGGTTGAGCGTGGCCAGTGTCTTGTGAAGCCTGGTTCAGTAACACCGCACACAAAGTTCAAGGCAGAAGCTTACATCCTGACCAAGGATGAGGGCGGCCGCCACACACCATTCTTCACCAACTACCGTCCACAGTTCTACTTCCGTACAACGGATGTGACTGGCGTATGTCAGCTTCCTGCTGGCACCGAGATGGTGATGCCTGGTGACAATGTTGAGATGGAAGTCGAGCTGATCGTGCCGATCGCGATGGAAGAGCGCCTGCGCTTTGCTATCCGCGAAGGTGGCCGTACCGTCGGCGCCGGCATCGTCGCATCAATCATTGA
>JASJDO010000010.1 GCA_030065115.1 Rhizobiaceae bacterium
GATTGCAGGTGTCGGGGAGATCGATCTTGATGACATATCCCGCCCGCCGCTTCTCACAGCTGCAATGATGGTTCAGGAAGATTTGGTGCTGTTGCGCAAAACACCTGAAGGGTGGCGGATTGTGGCGGCTTCGGTGTGTTTCCCGTCATCCTGGATATTGCGGGAGAAGATCGGCAAGGTGATGCATGATGTGCATGCCCCGGTGCCGGGGTTTGAGGAAGGTACTCGCAACGCAATCATGATCGAGCGGGTGTTCGATAATCTTCAAGTTGAATTGCCAGTCGAGCGGTTCAACTGGTCTATTTACAACAGTGACAAGCTTTATCATGCCGATCGCGCGGGCGAGCATTTTCCGGATCACACCAAAGGTGAGCATGACTATTTTCTGCGTGTGGAACACCAGACCCTATGCAAATTGCCCAAGAGCGGGGATATTCTGTTCGGTATTCGCATCCACATTGATCCGCTTGAAGCATTGGTGCATCGGTCTGATCGCTCGGCCTTAGGTGAGGGATTCATCCATTCCATCAACGAGCTGACGGTTGATCAGGCAACTTACAAAGGTCTGGAAGATCATCGGCGGGAATTGATCCAGCGAATTACAAAGGTTACTCAGGGATCATGATTGGCAAACTCAAAGGCATTCTGGATTCAATTGGCGATGATATCATTCTCATCGATTGCGGCGGTGTGTGCTACGAGGTGCATTGTTAAACGCGCACACTGACAAGCCTTCCACACGTGGGTGAGGCAGTTTCCATTGCGATTGAAACCCATGTGCGCGAGACAGAAATCAAGCTGTTCGGCTTTTCAGATGATCTGGAGCGCGACTGGTTCCGTCTGCTGCAAAGTGTGCAGGGGGTGGGTGCCAAGGTGGCGCTAGCCATTCAGTCAACGCTTTCTGCAGGTGACCTTGCTTCAGCTATTGCATTGCAGGACAAAGCCATGGTGGCGCGTGCACCGGGTGTTGGCCCCAAGGTGGCGCAACGGATCGTTTCAGAGTTGAAAGACAAGGCGCCGGCTTATTCGGGCGCTGCGGCTAATGAAATGGGATTGGCTGCGGATATCGGTGATGGGGTTGCATCAAGTGCGGTACAAGATGCAGTCTCAGCGCTCGGCAATCTGGGCTATTCCTCCCAACAAGCCGCTGGCGCGGTTTCTGCCGCGCTCAAAAAGGCCGGGGAAGATGCTGACAGCGCCGCGCTCATTCGGCTGGGCTTGAAGGAGTTGGCAGGGTGAGCGTGCCTGATGAAAAAAGAGCCCTAATATCAATTCTTCTAATCATCTACGCGGCATTTCTCGGGGGGCCTATAGGAGGCTTTTTTTTAGGCTTGTTTTTTGTACTACTCGTTGCAATAGGCGTCATTTTCGAAGCGATTTCGAATTTCACGAATTTTCTTGGGATTGGCAATCAAATGCCGACAATGAATGATATTTCTTCAATAGTATTATTCCCTGTTTTTGCAGCGATTGCGGGGTTTATGGTTGGTTTCGTGCCGGGGGCAATAGCTGGAATATTTACAGCTATCCACATTTTTCGAAAGGGCATGTTCGATAGGAGAATATGTTGTTTCTATTCCATTGTTACGGTCTTCATAAGTTTTCTTGTCTTGCTTGCTTCTAACTTTGTTGAACCTGTTTTTTCCTCATTTGTTTTATATGTCATTATAAGTTGTTGTGCCGTGATAAGCGCCTATTTTCTTGCATCATGGTTTCCTGGAGTGCTCTTTGAATTGAGGATAATCGATAATTTAGAAGAGAATTCGCATGACTGAAGACCGCCTCATATCTCCTGACCAAAAAGGCGAAGATGTGGATGCTGCCATGCGGCCGCAGGTGCTCGATGATTTTGTCGGGCAAGCTGCAGCACGGGCAAACCTAAAGGTCTTTATTGAAGCGGCGAAAAAGCGCGGCGAGGCGCTGGATCATGTGCTATTTGTCGGACCTCCCGGATTGGGTAAAACGACACTGGCGCAAATCATGGCTCGGGAGCTGGGCGTAAACTTCCGCTCAACTTCCGGTCCGGTGATCGCCAAGTCTGGTGATCTTGCGGCACTACTTACCAATCTCGAGGATCGTGATGTTCTCTTTATTGATGAGATCCATCGGCTAAACCCCGCAGTTGAGGAAATTCTCTATCCGGCCATGGAAGATTATCAACTAGACCTGATCATCGGCGAGGGGCCTGCTGCGCGTTCGGTAAAGATAGACCTTGCCAAGTTTACACTTGTGGCGGCGACAACGCGGCTCGGATTATTGACCACGCCTTTGCGGGACCGTTTCGGTATTCCGGTGCGGTTAAACTTTTATGAGCCGGAAGAGCTTTGTCAGATTGTAACGCGCGGTGCGCGGATTATGGGGCTGCCATTGGCTGAAGACGGCGCTCAGGAAATTGCCAATCGCGCACGGGGCACGCCGCGTATTGCAGGGCGTCTGCTGCGCCGGGTGCGAGACTTTGCGATTGTAGCCGAGGCCGAAAGCGTCACGGCAAAAGTGGCCGATGAAGCGCTGTCGCGTCTTGAGGTGGATACGATTGGATTGGACGAACTCGATCGCCGTTATCTCAACCAAATTGCCCGTAATTTTGGGGGTGGGCCTGTGGGCATCGAAACGATTGCAGCAGCGCTTTCTGAACCTCGCGATGCGATTGAAGATATCATCGAGCCCTATCTGATCCAGCAGGGGTTTATCCAGCGCACCCCACGTGGCCGCGTGATGACTGAACGCGCCTGGAAACATATGGGGCTTCCAACACCGAGCAATCTTGCAGCGCAACAGGCCAGCCTGTTTGAAGATGAGTGATCCGGCGACGATCAAGAATGAATTTGAGAAATCAGGTCGCGTCTGGCTAAGGAACGTCCTGACACAGAAAGAAGTGGCTGCTGCGCAAAACCACTTTCCTGCTGACAATCTTCCCGGGTCTCGCTTGGAGGTTGGTTCTGACTTTCAACGGTTCCTAACAACATCTTCCATAGCCAAGAGAATAAACTCTGTCTGGCCTGATTATGCTCCCGTCAGGTTTGTGACCTTTGACAAGTCATCCAGATCCAATTGGGCCTTGCCGTGGCATCAGGATCGCGTGATCGCCGTTGTAGAGCGACATGAGGTTGATGGCTATACAAACTGGTCGAAAAAGAACGGAATATGGCATTGTGAGCCACCCGTTGAACTGCTCAAGAGCATGCTCTTTGTCAGATTGTATTTGGACCCCGTCAAAGAAGAAAACGGTGGCATGGAATGGGCACTGGGCAGCCACCAGCTTGGTCTTGTGCCGGGCGCGCAGGTTGGTGAGGTTGCACAATCCTGCGAAACAGAGATTGAAAAGGCCTCGGCTGGCGACGTGCTGGTTTTAAACATGCTGACGCTGCATCGGTCTGTCGCTTCTAGGGGCTTAGGGCGGCGGCGTGTGGTCCGGATCGATTTTTCGTCGGCTACGTTGCCCGGTGAGCTGGAATGGGCTTACTGAAACGAAAACTTCGCCTCAAACGGTTCCATCTGTTCATTGTCCAGAATGTAGTCGGCGGCTCGTGCGGCTAGCATTTGGGTCGGGGCGTTCAGGTTTCCGCTGATGATGCGGGGGATCACGGACGCATCGACCACGCGCAAGCGTTCCATGCCATGAACGCGGAATTGGTCATCTACAACCGCATCTTTGTCGTGCCCCATTTTGCAGGTGCCGCAGGGGTGATAGTCAGTGGCGCTGATTTTCCGGATTGCTTCACGAATTTCCTCGTCTGACTTTGCGTTACCACTTGAGTCCAGTTCCGCACCGCGAAATTCATCAAAGGCTGGTTGCGATACCAGGTCGCGCAGTTTCTGCACGCCTTCGACCATCTCATCCAGATCGCGATTGTCGGAATAGTAGTCAAAGAACAGGGCTGGCTTTTCATCCGGGTTTGCGGATTTCAACTCTATCCGGCCACGACTTCGCGGACGCAGGACATCAATATGAATGGCGAACGCCTGACGCAGTTTGAGCTTGCCTCCATCATCTTCAAAGCCAACCGGGCCAAAATGATATTGCAGGTTCGGATAGTCCACCTGGTCATTTCCCCGCACTAATCCGCCAGCTTCCCAAATGTTGGATGCCGCCAATCCCTTACGTGTAAATACCCACCAGGCGCCAGCAGCAGCTTTGCGATGCGGAGCGTCGACCTTGTGAATCGGAAAGGACTTTTTACTTTCCCACTGCATGACGACAGTCGGGTGATCCTGAAGGTTCTGGCCAACGCCCGGCACATTGGCGTGAACCTCAATATCATGCTGCTTCAGATGCGCTGCCGGACCAATTCCGGACAACATCAGCATTTGGGGAGAATTAATCGCACCACCAGAAAGAATAACTTCTTTGGTTACGGTGGCAGAATGTGTTTCGCCACGATGAGTGAAAGTAATGCCCGTTGCCCGATTACCGGAAATATCAATTTTCTGCACCATTGCCCGTGTAAGCAGAGTGAGATTTTTGCGTTTTAAAGCGGGGCGAAGATGGGCAACGGCTGCGCTGCTTCTTCTTCCGTTCCAGTGGGTCGCATCAAACCGGGCAACGCCCTCCGGCTGAAATCCGTTCAAATCTTCTGATCTTCCTTGCCCGGCCTGTTCGCCAGCATCCAGAAAGGCATTATAAAGCGGGTTGTCGTAACTTCCTTTTGTGACGCCCAGTGGTCCAGTATCGCCACGCCAGTCGCTTGCGCCACGATCGCTTTTCTCTCCAGCCTTGAAGTAGGGGAGGCAATCGGCATACCGCCAATTTTCCAGCCCAAGCTCTGTGGCCCACCTGTCATAATCAAGCGGGTGGCCCCGCATATAAACCATGGAGTTGATGGACGATGAGCCGCCGACTACCTTGCCACGCGGCATGTCGACATTTCGACCAAGCAACTCGGTTTCGTCTTCGGTCTGGTAGTTCCAGTTGATCTTCGGATCGGTGTAGACCTTGTAGACGCCCGCAGGAATGTGGATCATCAAATCGCGATCCATAGGCCCCGCTTCAAGGACGAGAACGCGATGGTCGGGATATTCGCTGAGTTTGTTCGCCAACACGCAGCCCGCGGAGCCTGCACCGACAATGATGTAGTCGTATTCCCTATGCATCCACTACACGACCAAAGGGCCCGCTTATGATGATTTCATCGTCTGCAGCGAATTGGTTTCTGAGATGCTCTGTGACGGGATCGTCGGTTTCACTTTTGCCAATTTCAAAGTGATAATGCCCTGGAGAAATCGCGGTAATATAGGCAGAAGTCCATTGATCTGGACCAATATGAAACCGCACTCTTTGACCGGGTTTGGGTTCCGGTAGTGGCCAGGGTGTTGCATTGGTGAGTGAAAGGCGAGTGGCGTCTTCGCGTATCTCATAATAGGTGATCCGTGCCACGCGCGGCCATTGTTGGTAAGCGGCAGCGTTTGAAACCATCAGCTCTTCCAGGGGAATTTCACTGTCCCCTATCATTTCGATCTCTGCGCCCGGCTTGATCTCGCCACCTTCAACAACATTGGCGAAAACGCCGCAAAAGATATGGCCATAGTGCTCGTTCAAGCCTGGCGTGACGTCTACATCACGAGTGCCGGTTACTGGATTTACCCCGGGAGCCGGGCAGCGATCAATCGGGCGGTGTACATCTAGAATTGCGTCTCCAATTTTGATGCGTTTTCCCATCAACCCAAATTCGCCCCAAGGACCTAAACCAGAGATGTTGAAATTGCCGCGAAACCGGATTGGATCAAGCTCTGCCCCCAAAGTGTCGCCAATCTGCTTGACCGTTTCTTCATTGATGATCGAGATCGGTGTATCGATATAATCCCAATTCCCCCGCCTTTCTGATCGCTTGATGATTTGTGGTGCTGGAAGGTCTTCAGCAAATCCAATCGGTTCCATGAATTCAGCGATCTTGGAATTTGCCTCTGCCAAGCTACCGTCATCATCTGCGGTAAAACTGATTTTCATGCCGTCATTGTTGATGAGTGAAATTACACCACCCTCAAATGTCATCTTGTTGGTTTGCAGCCCGTCCGACTTGGCAGTTCTGAAAAAATTGTTAGCTCGCATCCATTCGCCGGTGTCCTCAACGCCGTCCGTAACCGCAAACTGACGGTCGTGAGCGATGCCCGCGCCCGGTGAGAGGATTGTTTTTGAAAGTTCTTCTCCGGCAAAACCTTTTACAGGAAACCGACAGATTGATTGAAGCGTTGGATTTGTCATTTGAATGCTGCTAGTTGACTCGTGCTACATGCGGACCATGAAAGGGATTGTGGGTTATGTCACGCGAAAAAACCGGATTACTCAATCGACTGATTGAAAATGGTCATGAAATGGAGGTTCGTGTCTATTATGAAGATACGGATTTTTCCGGTGTGGTCTATCATTCCAACTATCTCAAATATATGGAGCGCTCACGCACGGAGTGGCTTCGGCATCTTGAGATTTTTCACACAGATTTGTCTGAAGATGACAGCGCGTTTGCGATCCATCGCATGACCCTGAAATTCGGACCGCCAGCGGTCATCGATGACCTTTTGCTTGTGCGTACCACATTACAGAAACTCACCGGTGCGCGTTCCTTCCTTCGGCAGGATGTTCTGCGGGTTAGCGAAGAGGGTGAAGAGGTGATGTTGTGCGGTGCTGATGTGGAAGTTGCCTTTATCAACCATGGCGGTGGAGCGAAGCGTTTTCCTGACGATTTACGGGAGAAGCTGGGTGGGTAACCCACTCGTGATTCTCAATTCACGGCTGAAAATGCCACATATCCTAACGCTTCATTAACCCTAATCGATTCTAAACTTACTTTGAGTCAAGGTTTGTGGAGATGTCATGCTTTGACCATAGTTATCGGTAGAAAGAAGCGGAATGGTGGATGATGCCCGGTCAATTCCGTACAATTTGAAAGAACACTCGCAGCAATGAATGTATCTGCACTTTTTGGCGTGTCTCAGGCTTTTGCGCAAAGTATTGAAGGCTCGCAACTTGAAAGCACAATCGATGTTTCCCTGCTAGGCCTTTTTCTGGAGGCTTCGCTTACCGTTAAAATCGTCATGGTCGGTTTGCTGCTTGCGTCTGTCTGGAGTTGGGCGATTATTCTCGACAAGTGGATGATGTTTGCGAGAACCCGTCGCCAACTGGACCGTTTTGAGAAAGTGTTCTGGTCGGGCCAATCGCTTGAGGAGCTTTACAAGTCGCTTGCTGATCGCACACCAACCGGCATGGGCGCACTGTTTGTGGCAGCCATGCGCGAATGGAAAAGATCATTTGAGCGCGGAGCGAATTCTCCGATGGGCCTGCAGATGCGGATCGACAAAGTGCTCGATGTTTCTTTGGCCAAAGAAACTGAACGCCTTGAAAAACGTCTGATGTATCTGGCCACAATTGGTTCCGCAGCACCGTTTGTCGGGCTATTTGGTACCGTTGTTGGCATTATGGTTTCGTTCCAGGCGATTGCAGGATCGAAGTCTACAAACCTTGCTGTTGTTGCTCCGGGCATCGCTGAAGCGTTGCTTGCGACTGCACTTGGGCTTCTGGCTGCGATCCCTGCAACTATTTTTTACAATAAACTGTCATCGGATGTCGGTAAGATCATTGGGCGGTTGGAAGGCTTTGCTGACGAGTTCTCTGCCATACTTTCGCGCCAGATTGATGAGAAACAGAATAGCGCGCAGCAACGCCGCGCGGCTGAATAGACAGGACGGGACCAGACCATGGGAATGTCAACTGGTGTAGCTTCAAAGGGTGGTGGCAAACGTCGTCGTGGAGGCAGACGTCACCAACCCGTAAATGAAATCAATGTTACTCCCTTTGTGGACGTGATGCTTGTGCTGCTCATCATCTTCATGGTTGCAGCACCTTTGTTGACGGTTGGGGTTGAGGTAGATCTTCCTGAAACGAGCGCTGGCCCGGTGAATGTGGAAACGCAACCAATCACGCTGACAATCAATCGTGAAGGCAAGCTGTTTATTCAGGAAACGGAAATCGGATTGAATGAACTGACTCCGCGCCTTGCTGCAATTGCTGAGACTCGCGAACAGTTTGAAACACGTATTTTCATTCGTGGTGATGCTTCTTCGCCCTATGAAGTGATCGCGAAAGTTCTCGGCCAGGTTTCAGCGGCAGGGTACAAGAAATTCACCATGACCAGTCTGCCTCAACAGTAAGCGAGTTTTATGAAGTTTGGCGTCGCGACATCTTCTGTTTTGCATGCAGCCCTCATCAGCTGGGGGTTGCTCAATCTTTCTGCGCCTGAAGTTCAGCAGATCGAGTTGACAGGTGTAGAAATCGATTTCGAAACGAGCAATGAAAGCCAGCCGGTTCAGGGTGAGACAGAGGCTGAAGTTCGTGAAACCCCTGCACCGAAGCCAACTCAAAAGCCTGAGGAAAAACCCGATCCCGAAGCTCAAAACATCGGTGATTCAAAATCGGATGAGAAATCAGAAGCCGAAGCACCTCCAGCTGACAAGGCTGTAGAAAAAACAGCCTCTGCGCCAAAGCCTGACAAGGCAGTGGAGAAACCTGAGGAAGTGGAAAAGGTTGCGCCTAAGGAAGAGCCAACACCTGCGACGGAACTTGCAAAGGTGAATGATCCGATAACGGAGATCATAGATGAACTGCCGGATGAGCAGCCCGAGACACCGGAGCCAAGTGTGGCCGAGCAGCAAATCGCGGCCCTGCCTCAAAGCCTTCCTGTTCCGGTTTCCAAACCAAAGCCGCCGAAGCCGAATACAGCAAAGACAAAAGATCGCAAGCAGCCTGAGAATGAGCCTGCCAAAAAGGCGCAGGATGCGAAAGAAAGTGATGAGCCAAGCGTCAGCGATATCATCAAGAACAACAAGACGACTGAGCAAGCCGCATCTGGTGGCAAAAAGAAGTCAACCGAAACAGCATCGCTTGGAACCAGTACGTCAAGCTTTGCGACGAGACTTTCTCGTCGTGAGGAAGACACGCTCATCTCGCGCATAAGTCGTTGTTCGACTGGTCAGGCAGGGCAGGTGATCTCGCCGGACCTTCGCGTTACCATCATTCTGGAGCTCAATCCGGATGGTACGTTTAAAATATCGCCGAAGGGAAAGGCCAGCGGGGGCACTTCTCAGGAAAAGAACAAGTTTACGCGGGATGCTTTGCGGTATGCGCTTCGTTGCGCTCCATATGATTTTCTTCCTCAGGAGAAGTATGACACCTGGAAGGAAATCGTTGTAACCTTCCATCCGTCCAAAATGTTCCAGTAATTAAGACCAGAGAATAAGCCTCAGAGATTTGAAAATGAAAATGATTGTTCGATTTTTAGCCGGTGTACTGATTTCGTTTGTGCTTGTGTTGCAAGCTCAGGCGAGGGTGGAAATCGATATTACCCAAGGCAATGTGGAGCCGCTTCCCATAGCCGTGACAGATTTTGGCGGCGACTCCGTTGCTTCCGATATTGTGGGAGTGATTAACAACAATCTCCGCAATTCCGGTCTGTTCAAGATCATCGACAAGAATGCCTATATCGAGACTGGTCTGACGTTGAACAAAACACCGCGTTTTGAGGATTGGCGAACAATCAATGCGCAGGCTCTTGTGAACGGGCAGGTTTCAAAATTGCCTGATGGGCGACTTCGGGCAGAGTTCAGATTGTGGGACGTGTTTGCGGGTGACGAACTGACCGGTCAGCGCTATGACATCCAGCCGCAGTTTTGGCGTCAGGTTGCACACATTATTTCAGATAAAATCTATGAGGCATTAACGGGCGAAAGCGGATATTTCAACACGCGGATTGTGTTTGTTGACGAGTCAGGGCCCAAGAACAAGCGCGTAAAACGCCTCGCGATCATGGATCAGGATGGCGCGAATGTGAAAACTCTGACGCGCGGCAGTGACCTTGTGCTGACCCCGCGCTTTTCGCCAACGCGCCAGGAAGTCACCTACATGTCGTTTGAGGGTGGCCAACCGCGCGTCTATCTGTTGCAGATCGAAACCGGTCAGCGTGAGGTGGTGGGTAATTTTCCTGGCATGACATTTTCTCCCCGCTTTTCTCCCGATGGTCAAAAAGTCATCATGAGCCTTCAGCAAGGTGGCAATGCCAATATCTACACCATGGACTTGCGCTCACGTAGCACGACCCGTCTGACCAACAGTGCCTCCATTGATACAGCCCCATCTTACTCGCCGGATGGATCGAAAATCGTATTCGAATCTGATCGCGGCGGTGCACAACAGCTGTACGTCATGGGTGCCGGAGGCGGCGGTGCAAAACGTATTTCGTTTGGTACAGGCCGTTATTCGACGCCTGTTTGGTCCCCACGGGGTGATTTGATCGCCTTTACCAAGCAGTCGGGTGGAAAATTCCTGATTGGTGTGATGCGACCAGACGGATCCGGTGAACGCATTTTGACCGAAGGGTTTCACAATGAAGGGCCAACGTGGGCACCAAATGGCCGTGTCTTGATGTTCTTCCGCGAAATTCCCGGTGCAAGCGGTGGCCCGAAGCTCCATTCTATTGATCTGACTGGCTATAACGAACGTCCGATCAATACCCCAAGCTTTGCTTCTGATCCTGCATGGTCACCGCTGCGTAACTGAGTTCGAGTTTGCCGTGCTTTCGTCATATTGGCGTGTTGAACACGGCTTAAAGCGACGGACTTTTGCGCGATTTGTCGATGCGATCGAAACTTTGGTAAGGGTCTGTTAACCCTAAATTTTGAATGGAAATTAACCTGAACAAGTTATTACTTCGCTGGTTAAAAGTTTAAAGGAGTGACGAGCCATGCTCGCGTCAAATCCAATTTTCAAGTCACGCGCCATGATTGCCCTGTTTATGGGACTGTCGCTGGCTGCATGTGCGAAGAAAGACAATCTTCCGGACAATTCCGGCCAGCTGGGCCTGAACGGCGCTACACCAGGTTCACAACAGGATTTCACAGTCAATGTTGGAGACCGGGTCTTCTTCGAAACGGATTCATCGATCCTGACGCCTGTTGCGCGTCAGACCCTGGACAAGCAGGCGCAATGGCTGCTGCAATATCCAAACTATCCAATTACGCTTGAAGGCCATGCAGATGAGCGCGGCACAAGAGAGTACAACCTTGCATTGGGTGCAAGACGTGCAGCAGCAACTCGCGATTATCTTGCGGGACGTGGTGTTCCAACGAGTAGAATGCGCACGATATCGTTTGGTAAGGAACGTCCGGTTGCGGTTTGTAATGACATCTCTTGCTGGTCGCAAAACCGCCGTACAGTAACTGTTCTTGCTGCACCTACCGGTTAAGTCAGGCTCAAATGCTGAATTTGTAGGCGGCTTTTTGGCCGCCTTTTTCGTTATTCACCAAAGTTTGGTCGCAGTTTTGTTGCTATTTCAGATTACTACGATAGGTTGGCAACAAACATGCAAGCTCAAGAGGGAAGAGAATATATGAGAACCGTCCTTCTATCGTTAACCCTTCTGGCGGGAACGGCATTGCCGTCTGTCGCGTCAGAAACACACGCGCCGATCATTCTCGCGCAATCGGGAAATGTCGACTATCGTGTCAGCGTTCTGGAAGAGCAGATTCGCCAGTTGAACGGTCGAATTGAAGAATTGAACTTTCAATTGCTCGAGATGCAGGAGCGCTTGCGCCGTCAGCAGGAAGACAATGATTTCCGCCTTCAGCAGATTGAGGAAAGACAAGGCAATCTTGATGCCGGCCGGACGGAAGATACAGCCTCGGTCGATGAAGATGGATTTATCCGCCTGGAAAAGCCTGAACCGTCTGCATCAGAGCAAACTGCTGTTGATACAGACGGTGCAATTGAGACTGAAACCGCCACACGTACCATTGATGGCGTTGAAATTTATGATGGTGAAAGCGGAGTTGATACCAACACGGGCGGAACGCTCGGGTCGATCCAGTTCGATGCGAATGGCAATATCATCGATTCAACCATTGGCGAGCCGCATGATCTGACCGCGGGCTTGGGACAGAATATTGCTTCGCCGCTGCCAACCGACCCCGATCAGCTTTTTCAACTTGGATATGACCACGTCCAGACGGGGCGCTATCAGGATGCGGAAACCGCACTCGTTGCCTTTTCCAATCAACACGCGACGCACCCGAGGTTGCCTGAAGCGCGTTTCTGGTTGGGTGAGAGTTATCTCGGACGAGGTGATTTTCGGATGGCTGCCGATGTGTATCTCGACGTTCATGAGCGGTGGCCGAACGGCAAGTTTGGGCCGCAGTCTCTTTTGAAACTCGGTGTTTCTGTGGCTGGCCTCAACCAGCGCGAACTCGCATGCGCAACATTCGCAGAAGTGTTGAAAAAGTATCCAGACGCTTCTAGAGTTGTCCGTCGCGCGGTAGCTTTTGAACAGCGCGCAGCGCAGTGCGCGATCAACTAACCCAACCGACTGCGTCAGGAATTGTAACTTGGTTCGACAGTCTTTCGACCTTGATCATATCTTTACAGGACTATCCAGGCACGAAACCCTGATTGTGGCTGTGTCCGGCGGCAGTGACTCCATCGCTTTGCTTATGCTTGCGTCCGCTTGGGCGCAGCGTGCTGATGTGGATTTACAGGTTGTGACAGTCGACCATGGATTGCGTCCGGAAGCGGCTGCAGAGGCGGCGTTTGCTGCAAGTGTCAGTGAGGGGTTGGAACTGCCGCATATCACACTCGCTTGGGAAGGTGTAAAGCCGTCGACTGGCATATCCAGTTCAGCGCGCAATGCGCGTTACAGGTTGATGGAACAGTTCGCAAAAGACATCGATGTACCGGTCATACTGACAGCACATACCGCGGATGATCAGGCGGAAACGGTTTTGATGCGGAACTCCCGAAACACGAGTTACTCGCAAGGGCGAGGGCTGTCTGGGATGGCACGTGTGACGCGCCTTCCTGCTGGCACGCAACTTGTCAGGCCGCTGTTGAACATTACGCGTGCAGAATTGCGAAGCTATCTCGCGGAACTCAATCAAAGCTGGGTCGAAGATCCCAGCAATCATGACGAGGCTTTCGAGCGGGTGAGGATTCGAAAGATTGTCGATGGTGACAAAGACCTGATTTCCGGCGTCGGTCGTTTTGCCCAACTTTGCGGGCGCGAACGCGCTGTCATCTCCAAGGATGTGTCCCGCGTTCTGTATGAACATTTGCTTGTTCAACAAGGGCCTGTCTTTGAATTGGATTTGGCAATTTTGAAGCAGCAACCCAAACCTCATCAGGTTTTGATTTTGCAGATCCTGGCTGCTTTGGCCGGTGGCGGGGACTATCTTGTTCCGCAGGCCAGCATAACCCGGTTCTTTGATTTTCCGGATGAAGCGCGCATGACAATGGGTAATTCCATTTTTGAGCGTCACGCTGCAGCCGTCCGGGTTTATCGTGAGCAACGGAATTTACCGGGTTTCCTGATCGCGCCCGGTGAAAAGGCGATCTGGGATGGGCGCCTGAAAATAACTAATGATAGTTCAATCACGTATTTTTGTGGGCCCATGGATGCGACAAGAATGCAGGAACTCGAAAAACAGATGGTTGAGCGCATTCCGGTACGTCCAAGAGCTGCTTTAGGCAGTACGCCGTTTATGAACGGGGACGGCGATGATATGTTTCTGCCATTTGTGAAAGGGTTTTCAGTGCCTTCTGGCTTATCACTTTCAATTGTTTGTCCGGCAATTGAGGCGTTTTGTCCGGAAACTGATTTTCCGCTTCTGGATGTGGTAAAGCTGGTGCGCAGGCAGTTATCAGATCTGGTGATGCACAAATTTTGATGAATCTGCGATAATCAGGGCAGTTTGTCGCTATTTTTTGTTTGCGTTTACCTTGGAAAACGAAGCTTGCAATCCTATTTTGAAATTACAGTAGTGGTCTGCTAAAAGAACGACCATCATTTATCGGGACAATTTCCATGAATTCGAATTTCAGAAATTTGGCGCTTTGGGCAATTATTGGGTTGATGCTGATTGCATTGTTCAATCTGTTCCAGAACCCAACTGCACAAGGTCAATCGAACTCGATTGCGTACTCGAAGTTTCTACAGGATGTCGATAACGGCCGGGTGAAATCCGTGACTATTGCGGGTAAGCAGATTCGTGGTTCATATTCTGACAGTTCCGGTCAGTTTGAAACCTATGCGCCGGAGGACCCGGAGCTTGTTGGCAAGCTGGAAGCCAAGGGCGTGGAGATTGAAGCAACTCCTCCAAACGAAGGCTCTTCGGTTCTTGGGTTCTTTATCAACTGGTTGCCGATGTTCATCATTCTTGGTGTCTGGATTTTCTTCATGCGTCAGATGCAGGGTTCCAATCGCGGAGCGATGGGCTTTGGCAAGTCAAAGGCAAAGCTTCTGAATGAAGCACAAGGTCGTGTTACATTCGAAGACGTTGCAGGTGTCGATGAAGCGAAGTCTGATCTGGAAGAGATTGTCGACTTTCTCCGAGACCCGCAGAAGTATCAGCGTCTAGGCGGAAAGATCCCGCATGGTGTTTTGCTTGTTGGCCCTCCGGGTACTGGTAAGACATTGCTGGCACGTGCTGTTGCAGGTGAAGCAAATGTGCCGTTCTTTACAATTTCCGGCTCCGATTTCGTAGAAATGTTTGTAGGCGTCGGCGCAAGCCGTGTTCGTGACATGTTTGATCAGGCAAAGAAGAATGCGCCGTGTATCATTTTCATCGACGAAATCGATGCGGTTGGTCGCCATCGTGGCGCAGGTCTTGGCGGTGGTAACGATGAACGTGAGCAAACTCTCAACCAGTTGCTGGTTGAGATGGACGGCTTTGAAGCCAATGAAGGCATCATTCTGATTGCAGCAACAAACCGTCCGGATGTGCTTGATCCTGCGCTTCTGCGCCCTGGCCGTTTTGACCGTGAAGTTGTTGTGCCTAATCCGGATGTTGCCGGTCGCGAAAAAATCCTGAAAGTTCACGCCCGCAAGGTTCCGCTTGCGGACAATGTTGACCTGAAGGTTTTGGCTCGCGGTACTCCGGGATTCTCAGGTGCTGATCTTATGAACCTGGTGAACGAGGCCGCGTTGATGGCTGCTCGAAGGAACCGTCGTCTGGTAACGCATCAGGAATTTGAGGATGCGAAAGACAAGGTCATGATGGGCGCTGAACGCAAAACCATGGCAATGTCCGCTGAAGAAAAAGAACTTACAGCGTATCATGAGGCAGGGCATGCCATCCTTGCGATGAATGTTCCGCAAACCGATCCTGTGCACAAGGCGACCATCATTCCGCGTGGCCGTGCGCTGGGAATGGTTATGCAATTGCCCGAGGGTGATCGCTATTCCATGAATTACACCCAGATGACATCGCGTCTGGCGATATTGATGGGTGGCCGGGTTGCTGAAGAATTGAAATTCGGCAAGGACAGCATCACGTCTGGTGCTGCGTCAGATATTCAGCAAGCTACGAAGCTTGCAAGAGCGATGGTCACGGAGTGGGGCTATTCTGATGAGCTCGGCAAGGTTGCTTATGGAGAAAACCAACAGGAGGTTTTCCTTGGACATTCTGTTGCTCAATCGAAGAATATTTCGGAAGAAACTTCGCAGAAGATTGATGCTGAAGTTCGTGAAATCATCGATACGGCATATGATTCCGCCACAAAAATCCTGAAGAAAAAGAAGAAGGATTGGGAAACCCTTTCTCAAGCCTTGCTTGAATATGAGACCCTGTCAGGTGACGAGATTACTGACCTTCTCAATGGCAAGCCGCCAAATCGCGATGAGGATGCGGGCAAGCCGCCGACCCGGGGGTCAGCTGTTCCTTCTGCAGGAGCGGCAAAGAAGAAGGGTGATGGCGAAGCCGATTCCGGCGATATGGAACCCCAACCGACCTGATTAAGACAACACACTGTTAACCATGAACCGCATTTTCGAAACCGGAAATGCGGTTCATTTTTGTTGAATGTGTTATATTTTGAAACAGGATGTGAGATTTTTAATCTTTGCAATGTTGTATTCCAGTGCGGGCTGGAAAAGTCACGGACTTTGACGAGGGTAGAGTAGATGGCACGAAAGTATTTTGGCACGGACGGTATCCGGGGTGCTGCCAACAGTTTTCCAATGACGGCTGAAATTGCCATGAAAGTGGGATTGGCTGCCGGCGTTGCGTTTCGCCGCGGAGATCATCGACATCGTGTGGTCATTGGCAAGGATACACGTCTCTCTGGCTATATGATTGAAAATGCGCTTGTCGCCGGATTTACCGCAGCTGGTATGGATGTGTTCCTTCTTGGGCCCCTGCCAACGCCTGCAGTTGCGATGCTTACCCGTTCCATGCGGGCGGATATCGGCGTCATGATTTCGGCATCACACAATGCGTTCACCGACAATGGTATCAAATTGTTTGGTCCAGATGGCTTCAAGCTTTCCGATAGTATCGAAGAGAGTATCGAGAGCCTCATCGATGAAGATCTGTCTCAACAAGTGGCTACATCCAAGGATATCGGGCGGGCGACACGTCTTGAAGGCGTGCACGCGCGTTACATAGAATATGTAAAGCGGACCCTGCCGCGTGAAATGACTTTTGAAGGTCTGCGTGTGGTTATGGACTGCGCGAATGGTGCTGCTTACCGCGTTGCGCCCGAAGCCCTTTGGGAGCTGGGTGCGGAAGTTGTTGAAATTGGTGTCGAGCCAAATGGGACCAATATCAATCAGGATTGCGGGTCCACCTCAACGGGCCAGGTTCAGCGAAAAGTCAAGGAAACCAGAGCTGATATTGGTATTGCTCTAGATGGCGACGCCGATCGCGTTATCATCATTGACGAAAATGGCTGTGTCATTGATGGCGATCAAATCATGGCAGTCGTTTCAGAACACTGGAAAAATCAGGATCGTCTATCGGGTGGCGGTGTTGTTGCAACGGTTATGTCCAATCTTGGACTTGAGCGTTTTCTTCAGTCGCAAGGCTTGAATCTGGCACGCACAAAAGTTGGTGACCGCTATGTGGTCGAACACATGCGGGCTCATGGGTTCAATCTGGGTGGTGAACAATCCGGTCATATGATCATGTCGGATTTTGCAACCACTGGCGATGGCCTTGTTGCTGCATTGCAAGTCTTGAGCGTGGTAAAATCTACCAACCGGCCTGTAAGCGAGGTATGTCGCAAGTTTGAGCCTGTTCCGCAGATTTTGACGAATGTACGTTTCAGCGATGGCAGGCCTCTGGAAGTTGACGAGGTGCAGGAAGCAATCCGCGATGCAGAAGCCCAACTTGGCAATAGTGGACGGCTGGTAATCAGAGAGTCTGGCACCGAACCGCTGATCAGGATCATGGCGGAAGGCGATGATCACATGCTCGTTGACAGTGTGGTGAATGAAATTGCAACTGTTGTTAAGCGAGCGGCAGCCTGAAGAAAAGTCAAAAATCAAGCAAAGTAAAAGGCCCCGATGGGGCTTTTTTTGTAAGTAAATTAGGCAATTAACTTTTCCTTAAGGTTCAAATTTAACCTTAATAAACACGGTTAAGGGCGTTTTAACCATTCTGCTGCATTCTCCTCTCAGGCTGAAAGTTTTAAAGCGCCATTCGGGCGGTTCGCAGAAAGGAAGTTGTTATGCGCAGCTTGAAAAATTTGTCTTTAGTAACTGCTGCACTCCTGGCATCATCGGCTATGGCTCAGGCAGCGGATTTGATTCCGGCTCCAGTTGAAGAATTGCCGCCAGAAATTTCACATGTCTCTCCCGTAGTTGGGGGATGGTATATCCGCGGCGATATTGGGTACGCTTCGGTCAAACTTGAATCTGATACAAGGTTTTTCCAGGGCCCAAGCCAAACCGGCGTAATTGTAGGGTCTTCTGACAACGATGAAACCTGGTTTCTTCAAGGTGGTATCGGTTATCAGGTAAATGACTATCTGCGTGTCGATGCAACGCTTGCATATTATGATGATGCAGATGCATCCGGTACCTCAGGTCAAAACGCTCAGTGTAACTTTGCACCGCTTGGTACACTCTGTAACTTCAACGACGACCAGGAATTCTCCCAAACCGTTTTGATGGCGAACGCCTATGTTGATCTTGGAACCATAAGCGGATTTACCCCTTATGTAGGTGCCGGTATCGGTGGCGCTCATATTGACTACACCAATCTTCGCAATACCCAGGAATGTCTTGATCCATTAACAGCGCCTCCAGGGGTTTGTGGTCTTTCTGAAGAACATCGAGGTGAAGCACAGTGGCGCTTTGCTTGGGCACTGCACGCAGGTGCATCTTATGATGTCAACTGCCGAACAAAGATTGATGCTGGTTACACCTTTACCCGCATCGAAGGCGGTCGTGCTTTCGGATTTACGTCAGCAAGTGGCTTCTCTGGCACTCAAGGTTTCGACCAAGGTATTGATAGCCATTCTGGCCGTATTGGTCTCCGCTACGCCTTGAGCGATGCAGGATGTGGCGTGCCACCAGTTGTTCCACCAGTCGTCTACAAATAATTCAGGTTTGGCGGGGCGTTTGGTCCCGCCAGCCCATGTTTCAACCCGGATAATACGGAAAAAGTATCATGAAGCGTATCTTAACTTTTGCTACTGCAAGTGCAATCAGTGCATTTTTTGCTGTGGCTGCAGCCCAGGCAAATGACTATAATTCTGGCGTTGTCACCAAGACGCCCAGTGAAGGCTTCACCGATGTGGAGTTTGGCAGCGGTTGGTACCTTCGCGGCGATATTTCCTATAATATTGACGGGCGTGACCAGGCAGGCAACTTTAGTGTTACGACACCTTCAACTACGCAATCAGCGGAGGTAGACTATGATGACGCGGTTGGTGTAAGGATCGGTGCCGGTTACTATGTAGCGCCGAATGTTCGAGCTGAAGTAAACGTCGAATCGCTTTTCAACTCCTCTTTTTCAGCGGTTAACGGCCAGGCCTTCGACGCCATTATCATCGATGGCGGCGGCATCGCTTTTCCAACCACAACAGGGGGTATTCGCGAAGTACAAGCGGATTATCAGGCCGCCACACTTATTGCATCGGCAAATGTAGATATTGGCACTTATGGCGCGTTTACACCCTATGTTGGGCTGGGCGCCGGGATTGCGCGCGTCGAATATAATGAGACTGAGACCCTCACCTGTGTGCCATTTGCCACCAATGTTTCCTGTGCTGACCGTGTATTTGGTGGGCCGGGTGAAGAGGTGCAAGCCAGTAGAACCTTTCAAGAAGCTGACTGGACGTATGCCTATCAGCTGACTGCTGGTACAGCTGTGGCAGTCGATGATAGAACTTCGTTGGATTTCAGCTATTCATTCACGCAAATTGGCGATGGCGATACATTAAGCTACGCAGATGGAACAGCAATTGACGAAGACGGTGTGCGCTTGCATCAGATACGCGCAGGTGTTCGCTACGAAATCTGGTAAGTGAATTTCCTATCTTTATCAAACAGGCGGCCATGAGCCGCCTTTTTCATCACTTGTTAAACCAAAAACGTCGCAATCAAGAAAATATCTTGACCTAATGCGACGGTTGGCATATCCCCGTGAGTGGGCCACCCCTCCCCACCGAGGGGCTCACTAGCTGGAAGGTTAGCTATCATGAATACGAAAGTACAACCGGGTACGCGCCCGGCAAATCCGCGTTTTTCTTCCGGACCTTGCACCAAACGTCCGGGTTGGTCTCTCAAAAATCTAGAAAATGCAACGCTTGGCCGTTCGCATCGTGCTGCTGAAGGTAAGGCTCGTTTGAAGCAGGCGATTGATCTCACCCGGGAAGTCTTGCAGGTGCCGGACACACATCGTATCGGTATTGTGCCGGCATCAGATACGGGTGCTGTGGAAATGGCCATGTGGAGCCTGCTTGGTGAGCGCGGCGTAGACCTCCTCGCTTGGGAAAGCTTTGGCGCAGGCTGGGTGAGTGACGCCCTCAAGCAATTGAAGCTGGATGATGCGCGTGAAATTTCCGCACCTTATGGGCAATTGCCGGATTTGGCGCAGGTCGACTTTGATCGTGACGTTGTCTTCACCTGGAATGGCACAACATCTGGCGTTCGTGTTCCGAATGCGGATTTCATCCCGGCTGACCGAAAAGGTCTTACGATTTGTGACGCTACTTCTGCGGTATTTGCTCAGCAACTCGATTTCGAAAAACTCGATGTGGTGACTTTCTCATGGCAAAAAGTTCTGGGTGGGGAAGCTGCGCACGGCATGTTGATCTTGTCTCCACGCGCAGTCGAGCGATTGGAAACCTATACACCCGTTTGGCCCTTGCCGAAAATTTTCCGCCTAACGAAAGGTGGCAAGTTGATCGAGGGCATATTCGAAGGTGCAACCATCAACACACCTTCCATGCTTTGCGTTGAAGATTATATCGATGCGCTGAACTGGTCGAAATCGATTGGTGGTCTTGATGCGTTGATTGCCAGAGCAAACAAAAACCTCGGTGTGATCGAGAAGTTTGTTACTGGCGCTGGCTGGATTGATTTCCTGGCCGAAAAAGCAGAAACGCGCTCTAATACGTCAGTGTGTTTGTCGATTGTCGATGAACGTGTTGCCTCACTTGAGGATGCTGATCAGGCTGCTTTTGCCAAGGGCATGACCAAGCTTCTCGAAAATGAAGGCGTGGCACTGGATATTGGTGCTTATCGTGACGCACCCCCAGGCTTGCGCATCTGGACTGGTGCAACAGTTGAGCAATCTGATCTGGAAGCTCTGATGCCGTGGCTTGAATGGGCTTTCGAAACGCAATTGCAATCGCTGCATAACGATCAAGCTGCCTAACTCCCAACACCAAGAATTATATTTCATGAAAGGAAGCCAAAATGGCTCTTCAAGAAAAACCTCGCGTACTTGTCTCTGACAAACTCTCTGAAACCGCTGTCCAAATCTTTCGAGATCGGGGCATTGATGTCGATTTCCAACCTGACCTCGGCAAGGACAAAGATGCCCTCTATGAGGCGATCCACCAATATGATGGTCTTGCCATTCGTTCAGCAACCAAAGTGAATGAAAAACTGCTTGATAATGCCGAGCGTCTCAAGGTGATTGGTCGCGCAGGCATCGGGGTCGACAATGTGGAAATTCCTGCGGCGTCGCGTAAGGGGATCATCGTTATGAATACCCCGTTCGGCAACTCTATCACGACCGCAGAACACGCTATTTCCCTCATGCTTGCCTGTGCACGGCAGATTCCCGCAGCCAATGAATCGACCCATGCCGGCAAATGGGAAAAATCAAAATTCATGGGTGTTGAGATCACCAACAAGGTGCTCGGCCTTGTAGGGTGCGGTAACATTGGTGCGATTGTTGCCGATCGCGCAATCGGTCTCAAAATGCGGGTCCTGGCCTATGATCCGTTTCTGTCAGAAGAGCGTGCCAAGGAACTGGGCGTTGAGAAATGCGAGCTGGATGATGTGCTTGGGAGAGCAGACTTCATAACTTTGCATGTTCCTAAAACAGACAAAACATCGATGATGATCAATGCAGATGCCATTTCCAAGATGAAAAAGGGCGTTCGGATCATCAACTGTGCGCGGGGTGGTCTTGTTGACGAGCAAGCTCTGGCTGACGCGTTGAACTCTGGTTATGTAGCTGGTGCTGCGTTTGATGTGTTTGAAGTTGAACCTGCCGAAGCCAGCCCATTGTTCAATCTGCCAAACGTGGTTTGTACACCGCACCTTGGTGCGTCGACTTCGGAAGCGCAGGAGAATGTGGCCATACAGGTTGCCGAACAAATGTCTGATTATTTGTTGAAGGGTGCAGTTTCGAACGCAATCAACATGCCTTCCATCACTGCTGAAGAGGCTCCGCGATTGACGCCCTTCGTCAAGCTTGCCGGATATCTTGGTGCATTTGTGGGCCAGGTAACAGACAGCCCGATCCAGAAAGTTGAGATCGTTTATGACGGTGCGGTTGCCAATATGAACACAAAGGCGCTGACAAGTGCTGCGCTTGCGGGGCTGATCAGACCTCAGGTCGCTGATGTGAACATGGTTTCGGCACCAATCATGGTGAAGGAACGCGGCATTCAGGTATCTGAAACCAAGCAGGACAAGTCCGGCATCTATGACAGTTACATGAAGCTGAACATCATTACGGCGGATTCGCAGAGATCGGTTGCAGGGACGGTGTTTTCTGACGGGAAACCTCGCTTTATCCAGATCAAGGGTATCAACATGGATGCGGATGTTGGACGCCACATGCTCTACACAACCAATCATGACGAGCCCGGTATCATTGGTACGCTTGGTGTTGCCATGGGTGAGGCAGGCGCAAATATTGCGAATTTCCATCTTGGTCGCGACAAAGCAGGTGGTGATGCGATCGCGCTGCTCTATCTTGATGTTCCACCCAATGATGCGGTTCTCAACAGTCTGATGGAGACTGGAAAGTTCCAGCAGGTGAAGCCGCTTGAGTTTGAAATCGATTAAGGGTTCTTTGTCGAAACCTTCTGGGCGAGAGCAATCCCGCCCAGAACCAGTACCAGCCCGACGGCATGATAGGCTTGGAATTCTTCTCCCAGGATCAGGATTGCCAGCAAAGCACCGAAAATGGGTACGAGGTTAATAAACACGCCGCCACGGTTAGAACCGATATTTTCAAGCCCCATCACCCAGAAAAGTTGCGATACAAGGGACGGGAAAAGGCCTGCAAATACGATGACGCCCCAACCTTGAGTATCGGGCCATAACAAACGGTCTGACGCGATTTCATATGCTGTGAACGGAATTGAGATTGTCAAGGCTGCCATGCCCAGCACAAATATGAAGCTTAGCAGGTGTATGTCTGGCTTCTTTTGAAGAAAGACGGAATAGATCCCGTAAAAACTGATTGCGACAATCATGATACCATCGCCGATGTTGACGGATTGATTGGCAAAGTCAAAGAGATTGCCGCGGGTAACAGTGACCGCCACACCAATGAGGGTGATCAGAAAACCAACCAGCTGGAATGCTGTGACCCGAGTTCGAAACAGAAGATAGTTCAGGATGAACAAAATCAGTGGCATGGAGGCCTGTTCAATCGCCACATTGATTGCTGTGGTGTAGTTCAAAGCCAGATAAAACAGGTTGTTGAACAGACCGAAACCAATGGTTCCTAGTGCAAAGAGAAACCAGAAGTGTTTCCGGATTACTTCACGGTCCTTCTTCAAATGCGGCAGGGCGAAGGGAAACACTACCGCACAGGCGATGATCCAGCGAAACAGCGTCAGTAAGAACGGGGATACGTGTCCAGCACCCAGTTTGCCAGCAACGGCATTGCCTCCCCAAACAAGGGCAGTGATGGTTAGCAAAAGATACGGGTTGGTTAGCGGAGAGGTTCCGGCGCGCATTAGGTGGGTTTTCACAGACAAATGTTTCAGAAGCTTGATGTTTGCCGCTTTTTCGGAGTATTAACAACCGCAATCTGGGATTCCACAGACTTAAACTCCAGCTTGCAATTAATCTGGCGCGGTTCTTTGAAAGAACCGATGTGAAACACTGGCAAGTTCGGGTAAATTTTCATGACAAATGTTGCAGTGATCGGCTCTCAATGGGGTGATGAGGGCAAGGGTAAGATCGTCGATTGGCTTTCTGAACGCGCTGACTTGGTGGTTCGGTTCCAGGGTGGCCATAATGCTGGCCATACACTGGTGATCGACGGTGTAAGCTATAAGCTGAGCTTGCTGCCTTCTGGTGTTGTCCGTGAGGGAAAACTTGCTGTAATCGGCAATGGCGTAGTGATTGATCCCCATGCTCTGATGGCAGAAATCGAACGCCTCGGAGAGCAGGGCGTCCATGTGACACCTGACAATCTGCGCATTGCGGAGAATGCGACACTCATTCTTTCTGTTCATCGGGAGCTCGATGGTATTCGCGAAGACGCTGCTGCGAAGGGAACCAAAATCGGGACGACCCGACGGGGTATCGGTCCTGCGTATGAGGACAAGGTAGGACGTCGCGCGATACGCGTCCTTGACCTTGCGAACATGGACAGCCTCAAGCCCAAGATTGAACGGTTGTTGACGCATCACAACGCATTGCGTCGGGGTCTGGATCAACCAGAAGTGGCGTTTGATACCATTTATGAGGAGTTGAAGCAGGTTGCTGACCGCATGGTTCCATTTTCTGAGCCTGTTTGGAAGCTGTTGGATGACGAGAAACGCAAGGGTTCACGCATTCTCTTTGAAGGCGCCCAGGGAACGCTTCTTGATATTGACCATGGCACTTACCCGTTTGTGACCTCTTCGAACACCGTTGCTGGGCAGGCCGCTGCGGGATCCGGCATGGGGCCGGGGTCAGTTGGCTACGTGCTTGGCATCACAAAAGCCTATACTACCCGTGTTGGCGAAGGGCCTTTCCCGACTGAGCAGGATAATGATGTCGGCCAGTTTTTGGGCGAACGCGGCCATGAGTTTGGAACCGTGACAGGTCGCAAGCGCCGCTGTGGCTGGTTTGATGCGGTACTTGTTCGTCAGGCAGTTGCCACCAATGGCATTACGGGCATCGCGCTCACCAAGCTTGATGTGCTCGACGGTATGGATGAACTCAAGATTTGCGTGGGTTATAAGCTTGATGGAGAGGAAGTTGATCATCTCCCTGCAAGCCAAGGTCGTCAGGCGAGAGTGGAGCCAATCTACGAGACATTGGAAGGCTGGAAAGACACAACCGTTGGTGCACGCAGCTGGGTAGATTTGCCTGCTCAGGCTGTCAAATATGTGCGCAGGGTCGAAGAACTGATTGGCGCTCCTGTTGCGCTGTTATCCACCAGCCCAGAACGTGATGATACGATACTTGTTCATGATCCATTTCAGGATTAGGTTATAGCTTGGAGATGACGGGGAGCGATTCTCATTTTTGAGATGCGGAGTGAGTAACGGGGAATGGCAGACTACTATTCTATCCTGAAGAAAACGATTGACGGGTTGCCAAATAATACGCCCGAAGTTCGTCAGGCGGTGTTCAGAAAAGCCAGAACCGCGATTGAAACACAGTTGCGCGGGATGTCGCCGACACCATCTGAACAGGCGATTGCTACGCAATTGAGATTGCTGGAAGATTCCATTCTGGTTGTGGATGCTGAATATGGGACACCAGCACCGGCCGCGTCACAACCGGAACCAGTAGCGCCTTCACCATCTTATGATGCAACGCCATCTGCACCGCCCTCAATACCGAGCGAGCCCGCTCAGCCACAGCAGGTGTCACCACCTCCTGCACCGGCAGAACCTGTTGCTCCGCCACCAACGGTATCCATGCCACCGGAACCTGCATCATCACCGGTCGCGGTGGAAGCGCCCCCAACGGTGAACACGGTTCCCGGCCCAGAGACAGCTCCTGCTGCAGTGGCACCGAGCATCGATGATTCATCAGCGCCCTTTGCGGAGCCCAAGCAGAAGCGTGGTCTTGGCAAGCTACTGGTACCTTTGGTCATTCTTGGTGTTTTGGGAGCTGGTGGCTATGCCATCTGGTCGAACAAGGATGTTTTGCAGCCAATCCTGACTTCATTCATGTCAGACAGCACGAGCGATCAGGCAAGTGTTGATGAGCCGGAGAAACCTCTTTCAGAGGCTGAAAAGGCCATTGAAGAAGACACCAGCGCTGTCGCGGAAAAAGAAGCGGTTAAACTGGGCCAGAATGGTGAGGACACCACAGTTTCTGATACTGGAGAAGATGTTGTCCGCATCATTGAACCAGAGCCTGAGCGTCAGCCTCTGGATGAAATCCTTTCCAATGAAGATGAAGCGAGCGGCGAAAGTGATACACCTGTAGTAGATCCGGTTGAAGAGGGAACTGCTTCTGAAACAGAAACAAGTGAAAACCAGCCGGTTGAAGAGGTGCAGCCAGAGCAACCGCAAACCCTGCCAATTGGTGAAGTGGCTTACCTGTATGAAGAGGGAAGTGCCGGGGCTGGTGCCAGCCGTATCAACGCTGCAGTCACCTGGACCATGAAACGCGAAAGCATTGCTGATGGATTGCCGCCCGAATCCATAATTGTTGGCTCAATGGAAGTTCCAGAACGCAATCTTTCAGTTGATATTGAAATCAAGCGTAATGTTGATGATGCTGTTTCTGCGAGTCATTTGATTGAAATGCGGTTTGATGTTCCTGAAGGCTTCAGCGGTGGTGGTATCGACAATATTGCTCGCTTTGTCATGAAATCCACCGAGGAGGCGAGGGGAGAGCCTTTGGTTGCAGTTCCCGTGAAAGTCAGTGACGGATTTTTCCTGATTGCGCTTGATAACTTGCAGCAGGCAGTCAGTGTGAACTCGCAATTGATGACTGAATCTTCATGGATTGATGTGCCGATTAGCTATGCAACTGGCAAACGCGCGCTCATCACACTGGAAAAAGGCGGAACTGGGGATCAAGTGTTCCGGGATGCCTTCCGTGATTGGGAAAACCGCTAGATTAAATTTTTCTGAGATCACAAAAAAACCCGGCTGACGCCGGGTTTTTCTTGATTGAGCAAGCTGTTGTTATGATGCAGCGAGTTGTGGCATTGGTTTCGCCAGCTCTTTGGCTGCAGCAATCATGGCTTTTTGCACTTTCTCAAATGCCCTAACCTCGATCTGACGCACCCGCTCGCGCGAGATGTCAAACTCACCTGAAAGTTCTTCCAGGGTAATCGGGCTCTCCTCAAGACGGCGCGCAAGGAAAATGCGCTTTTCGCGATCATTGAGGACATCCATTGCATCCGCAAGCATCTCACGGCGTGCTTCCATCTCGTCTTCGCGAGCAAGAACTGTTTCCTGACTTTCTGACTCATCAACAAGCCAGTCTTGCCACTCTCCACTTTCACCTTCTGCAGCCTTGATCGGCGCATTCAATGATGCGTCACCGCCCAGTCGACGGTTCATGGAAATCACTTCTTCCTCGGATACACCAAGTTGCGTTGCAATCTGTTCCACTTGTTCTGGCTTCAAGTCGCCATCGTCCAGTGCCTGAATGCGGCTTTTGGCTTTCCTGAGGTTGAAAAACAGACGCTTCTGGTTTGCGGTTGTACCCATTTTCACAAGCGACCATGAACGCAGAACATATTCCTGGATGGACGCCTTGATCCACCACATTGCATAGGTTGCCAGACGAAAGCCCTTTTCAGGGTCAAACTTCTTGACCGCTTGCATGAGGCCGACATTTCCCTCGGAAACAACTTCACCGATCGGTAAGCCGTAGCCGCGATATCCCATAGCGATTTTAGCCACCAGTCTCAGATGGCTTGTGACCAATTTATGCGCTGCATCACGGTCTTCATGCTCCAGATAGCGCTTTGCGAGCATATATTCTTCATTTGGCTCCAACATCGGAAATTTGCGGATTTCGCGCATGTATCGCGACAATCCGTTTCCGTCACTGGAAATTGTAGGCATATTCTGGGCCATTCGTGCACCCTTCTCCTTTTCCTATCAGTCAGGTTACTCCCGAAATCAGCAAATAACCTAACATTTCATATAGGTACTAAAATGTCTGTTTGCATGAAATTTTGGTAATGTTCGTGCGGTTTTTGGCTAAATTGGTGAGAAATGCACAATTTGCTCAATTTTCAGGACTAATTTGCTCAAAAGCTCTCAATACCATCTGAAAATCATCAGGAATTTGTGATTCAAAGCGTATGGTCTCGCCTGTCACAGGGTGTTCAAATCCAAGAATCGCGGCATGTAATGCTTGCCGTTTGAAGCCGGAGAGAACTTTTTGAGTGGCTTCCGGAAGCTTGTTTTCCTTTGTTTGAAAGTGTTTGCCGTATTCCTGGTCTCCGACCAGTGGATGGCCAATGTGGCTCATATGGACCCGGATTTGGTGGGTGCGCCCTGTTTCAAGGCGACATTCGACCAAAGAAGCAAGTGGGAACCCATCTTCATCGAGGCCAAACTCGGATCTCACCGTAAAGTGCGTGATTGCTTCTTTTGCTTCGGAATGCGTTTCCTTGACCACTGCGCGTTTCTTGCGGTTGTTTGGCGACCTGGCCAGCGGCGCGCTCACGGTTCCAGTCATTCGCTCAAACCGCCCCCAAACTAGGGCCAGATAAACTCGTTCAAGCGGGCCTGTTCGGCCATGGTCCATAAACTGCGCAGTCAATCCGGCATGCGCCTGTTCGGTTTTAGCGACAACCAGCAGGCCAGAGGTTTCCTTGTCGAGCCTGTGCACAATGCCTGGACGACGCACACCACCTATCCCTGAGAGGCTATTCCCGCAATGATGAAGCAGGGCATTGACCATTGTACCGCTCCAATGCCCAATGGCGGGATGTACGACCATGCCTGCCGGTTTGTTTATGATCAGCAGATGGTCATCTTCGAAAAACACATCGAGCGGAATGTCTTCAGCCTTTGGAACTGCATCTTCCGGTTCAGGCACTTCCACATGGATCACCTCACCCATTTTTATTCGGTAGTTGGGTTCCTTGTTTTGTGTATTACCCACATGGACACCAATCGTCTTGATAATGTCTTTGACGCGGGAGCGGGAAACGTAATCCGGCATGTGTGAAGCGATAAATGCATCAAGCCGCATGCCCTGTTCACTTTCTTCAACAGTGAAGGCTTCCCCTTTTTCACGAGGTCCGTTAACAGTCATGGACATTGATCCCCAATTTTGAGGTAACCATGGGCGCGGAATACGAAGATGAACCCCCTCTTGATCCGGTATTGGAGAATGTGAGGCGGAAGCTGGTCCGTCGCATGGCATGGTCGCTCGGTATCATGATGATAGGGCTTATGGCGGTCCTTGGCGCAATTGTCTACAAGATAAGCACGCCACAACAGGCTTCGGATATCTTATCTGCTGAAGAAGGGCTTGTAATCGATATTCCGGATGGCGCGGATGTGGTGTCTTCTTCGCTCGATGAAGATTTTCTGCTTATCACAATTAGACTGGCAGATGGCGGCTATCAGCTACTCTCAGTCGATCGGAAGACCGGTGAAACACGCTCACAACTGGAATTGCAGTAGGGCCTGACCCTGTTGAGAACGCGGCTCGGGTTAGCGGCTATCAGCTACCTCCTGGATTGCTCTTATCCGGTCCGCCAGCGTAGACTTGCTGCTGGCGATATCGCTCGCTTCCGCTTTTGCATCGGTGTCTGCCAGAATTTTCTTGATGGTTGAATTTTCGCCCTCCAGTGTGGAGGTCATTGCGGCGACTTGCGCTGCAAGATCATTAATCCTTTCGCGCATATAGGCGCTTTCCTGCCGCTCATCGGACCAATCCTGATCCGCGCTGTTTTTAATCGCAGCAAGCTCGGTTTTCATTTCCTCATTTTCTTCACGGAGCTTTTGCATCGCTGACGACTTCTCATCCACCTCGTCGCGCAAGGTGGCGACGATGGCTTCTACATTTTCATTCGATGCATCGTTGAGGAGTGCTTCGGTCTGGAGCGCATACTTGGCCAGTTTTGCCTCCAGCTCTACAGTCTTTGCTTTCTCGTCAATCAATTGAGAAGTTAGATCAGATACGTTTGCTTCTTCGTTTATCTCGGATCTTGCGGATTTTTCAGCGGCTTTGAGTTGTTTCTCAAATGACTTTCTCGCGGAGTTCAACTCACGCTCTGTCGTCTTTACAACTTGTCTGGCCTCTTTCAGATCTTCTTTTGCAGCCGTCAGTTTTTCGTTCAGGGATGTTTTTTCATCCAAAAGTTTCGCGATCTTTTTAGCCTTGTCATCTTCTGACATGTCGAAAGTTGAAACGGTCCCTTTAAGTGCCTCAACTGTAGCATTGCTTGCTGTGAGTTCGATCTCTGCGGTTTTTAGGGCCTGCTGCGCATCATAGGAAGATGTGCGCAAATCCTTGACCTCATTCGTGAGGATTTCATGTTCAGCTTGCAGGGTCTGGTGACGTTCATTCAGTGCATTCAGTTTTGCTTCCCGCTCATTCAGCCCTTGCGTGACTTCGAGGCTTCTTGCTTCCAGCTTCCTAATTTCTGCGTGGCGTTCCTTGTTCTCGATATCTAGTTTATTGACTTCATCGCGCCTTCTGTTGATTTCGATCAGTTGTGTGGATGCCTTGTTGCGAAGCTCTTCGACGTTCATTTCGAGGCGGCGTGTGCTCATGGCAAATTCAGCCCGCAATTGGTCCTTATCAGCCTGAATCTCATTGAGTGTAAGGGGCACCGAGCTTTCAATCCGCTTCTTGGTTAGAACAACCGCGCGATTCCATATTGCAGGCGCGACCATTAGTGCGAGCAAAGCAGCGCTCAAAAAACCAAGAATGAAATACAATACAGCTTCTAAAAACATGAGGAGCCTTGCACACGAATTGAAGGTCGACCGGCCAACATCATTGCATGTAACTGCAGAATTATCCAACTAAACGAATTGTTAACCCTGAAATTCTGGCGTTATGATTAACCACAAAAAAGGGCGCCACGCGGGCACCCTCGGAAATGCGAATTGTATCCAGGTGATCTAAAACGGGTTCACTCGTGGCGTTGCGCGCAGTTTCAGATACCCCACATTGACCCCAAGTCGTGCACCTACACCAGTGCGGACCGGCACCAGATGTACACCGTCCCGGGTCAGCGCTGTAACGCCTACGCCACCAACAAGGAAAGCAGAACCGCTGACGCCGAAATAACGTCGGTAAAGTCCCTGCACGCTGGGCAGGTTATACACCAGCATCATGGTGCGGTTTCCGTCACCACCATAATCCCAGCCTATTGATGGGCCTTGCCAGAACACTTTGTGGTCGCCTGCATTCTTGGTGTGCAGCAGGCCTTCTCCATATCTAAGCCCGCCGATAAATGCACCACTTGCTTCCTCTCCGAGGATGTAGCCATTGGGGAGACCGTATTTTGCAAAGGTTCGCTCAAGGGCTGCAGCAATATTACCTGAAGTGGCCCCAAAAAACCGGTGTCCGGCATCAATCACTTCTTGGCTGGAGTAATGATTGCTGCTTTGGGCATTTACTTTTGTGGAGGTTGTAAACACCACCGATAGAAGCAGCGCGATGACGAAAACTGCATTCACAAGATGGCTCAACATCCCTAGTTGTTTGGGCCTGATGGCTAACATGATTTCTACCTTTTTTATCGCGATCGTTCGTTTCCATGAAGTATTAATGAAAACCTTTTCCGAATGGTGAATCAATTGTGACTTTTTTTGGGTAAATTATAGGCATTTCCATGCTGTGATATGGACGAGCGGCACTGCTAAGCGCTGCCTTGTTTTCCAAACTTGTGGTAAAAGAAAAAACGAATCGGCGGTGGAACAAAAACAACTAGGGAAAAGCTATGCCAAAATTGCCTGATCTTGCCGGAATGGATCTGGCTGCCCTTCTATGTTCGAGGGTATGTCATGATGTAATCTCGCCAGTGGGTGCGATTGCCAATGGTATCGAACTCTTGGACGAAGGCGCAGATGACGATACCGCAGAGATCGCCATGGATCTCATCCGGTCATCAGCAAAAAACGCTTCTGCAAGACTTCAATTTGCGCGGATTGCATTTGGTGCGGCAGGTTCCGCCGGTGCTCACATTGATACTGGTGACGCAGAGGCGGTAGCCCGGGCCTTCTTTGACAATGAAAAGAAAACTGATCTGGAGTGGTATGGCGAGCGGGCGATCATCGCGAAAAATCAGGTCAAGTTTCTGCTGAACTTGGTTCTGGTGGGGCTCGGCGCTATTCCCCGTGGCGGTGTTGTGAAGGCCGAAATGGAAGACCCGAACGGGACTCCGACTTTTCGCGTTACTTCAACCGGAATGAATGCGCGTGTGCCAGCTGCATTCCTTGCGTTGTTGAATGGCGAATTTGACGAACAGATTGATGCTCATGCAATCCAACCGATCTACACACTCCAGCTTGCAGAAGCTGCGGGCCTTGCTGTGAGTGTACGTTTGGAAGGCGAGAATGTGGTATTTGAGGCCAAGGCAGCGGCTTAAGGTCTGTTGGGCTATTGATCGCAATGTCTTAAGGGTTTGCTAACCATAAGTGGGGAAGCTTGCCCGCCAAAGTGTTTTGAGTGCTGCTCATGTTGTCGCGTTAGTCACTCTTTAAGTCCGCTGGTGTATGGTCTGGCGTTAAATACAATTTGGATAGTGTGATATGCGAATCTTTATGATTGTCGATGATTCACCTGTGATCCGCAGGGTAGGATGCCGAATTATCAGTGATCTTGGTTTTTCCGTAGTAGAGGCTGGCGATGGCTTTGAAGGCCTTGAGAAGGCCCGACGTGAAATGCCGGACGTCATCATGGTGGATTGGGATCTTGTTGGCATGACAGGCCTTGAGTTCATCGAAGACCTCAATAAAATTCCTGCTTCGCAACACACAAAAGTGCTTTATTGCACGAGTGAAATCATGATTCCGGAAATGACCAAAGCCAAGCGGGCAGGGGCTTCAGGCTTTTTGATGAAACCTTTTAATAGAGAGATTGTCATTCATAAGCTGATCGAATCCGGAGTTATGGATCAGCCTCCAGCTGCCGCCTAAGCCAGTCGAATTCATTCTAATCATTGGGCATCAAAAAAGCCACTTTCAGACGAAAGCGGCTTTTTTGTGTGATTATTTAAACGTTGGTCTACGCGATTTCGCGAAGCTCTTCCGAAGCACCGTCTGGTTCGCGAAGAACGTAGCCGCGACCCCATACAGTCTCGATGTAATTCAAGCCATCTGCTGCTGCAGCAAGCTTTTTGCGCAGTTTACAGATGAATACGTCGATGATCTTGAGTTCTGGCTCATCCATGCCACCATAAAGATGGTTTAGGAACATTTCCTTGGTAAGGGTAGTGCCCTTGCGCAGGGAAAGGAGCTCAAGCATCTGGTATTCTTTGCCAGTCAGGTGAACACGTTGACCATTAATTTCTACCGTCTTGGCGTCCAGGTTAACCACAAGATCGCCGGTTGTGATCACAGATTGTGCGTGGCCTTTCGAGCGACGAACAATTGCGTGAATTCGAGCGATAAGTTCATCTTTGTGGAATGGCTTAGTCATGTAATCATCTGCACCAAACCCAAGTCCACGAACCTTGTCTTCAATTCCGGCCAAGCCTGAGAGAATGAGAATAGGTGTCTTGATTTTCGACAGACGAAGCGTCCGCAAAACTTCATATCCCGACATGTCCGGCAGATTGAGATCCAGCAGGATGATATCGTAGTCGTAGAGCTTTCCGAGATCCACACCCTCCTCGCCAAGATCGGTAGTGTAAACGTTGAAACTCTCGGATTTCAGCATCAATTCGATGCTTTGAGCTGTAGCGCTGTCATCTTCAATCAGCAATACGCGCATCTTTATCCCCTTTTAGCCTTTCTCAGCATATCGGTCCCAGGTTGCCTCTATTGACCAGGAGCCTGCTTGGTTAACAGTTCATAACCATGATGCTGATACATAATGGTTAACAAATTGTAATTCTCGGGTGCAACCCATTAATTTGAGTAAAAAAACATCTCTAAACGACTGAAATTCAACGTTTTCCGTATTTTACTCGACCCTGTTCCAAGTTGATTTAGCCTTGATTTGGCGAATCACCTGTCTTTGGGTGTTAAGGATTGACTTACCTTCGGTTTACCCGGCTTTAACAATCTGTTCCTATAATTAAGAAGTCGAGTAAACGAATGATTAACGGAAGAGTAAATTTCCGGTAACAATTTCGATTATCAGGGCCGGGGGGTGAGAGTTTTACTCTTCTAGTCCGTTTTGACGGGTAAAGAGTATTGAGTATTTGGGGTCCTAGACCCTGTTTGCGGTTCACAGGAGTATTGAGTATGAAATCGCGCGATAACCTGCTTCGATTGAAGCATTTTCAGGTGGAGGATAAAACCCGCCAGCTGACACAGATTGACATGATGATTGCCGAGTTCGAAAAAATGTTTGGTGATCTTCAAGCTCAGGTCCAGATTGAAGAAGAGAAAGCGGGGATCACTGATCCGACGCATTTCGCTTATCCGACGTTCGCCAAAGCGGCGCGCCAGCGTCAGGAAAACCTCAAAGGCTCAATTGATGATTTGAAAGACAAGCGTGTGAACGCAGTCGCTGCTTTGGAAGAAGCAGAAGAAGAGTTGAAGAAGGCTCAGAAGCTTGAGCAGCGTGATGGTGGCACCGGTGAATTGGACACATCAGCTGACGATCTGGCCGAGAACCGCGCCATGATGATCGGATAGTTTCCGAACTTATTGATTACAAGATAGAGCCTGGACCAAGTTCCAGGCTTTTTTGTTTGTCCAGGTTGCATTACGCGGCGGGAAAAGCTTTCTCGATTTTTCCCAGCATCGCTTCAACCCCGTTCAGCAGGTCTCTGACCTGACTGCTCTCGATAATCAATGGCGGGCAGAACGCAACGGTGTCCATAATATTGCGGATGATGACGCCTTCTTCAAGGAGCGCCTTATTGGCGGCCAGGCCCATTTGCCCCGGAGTTTCGCCGGCGAGTTTTTCTTCCTTGTTGGTGACGAGCTCCAGTCCGGCAATCATGCCCACACCGCGAACTTCACCCACATTGGGGTGATCGGCCAACGCACGCAAACCTTTTAGGAATTGCACGCCGTTTTCACGGGTTTGCTGCACAAGGTCCCGCTCTTCGATGATGGCTAGGTTTTCAAGTGCAACCGCTGCGCCAACTGGATGACCAGCGCCTGTGTAGCCATGACCAAGAACACCGATACGACCGCTTTCTTCTGCAATTGGTTCATAGAAGCGCTCATTGATCATGATCGCTGAGAAGGGCGCATAACTGGATGTGATTTGCTTGGACATGACCATCACATCCGGGTTCATGCCAAAAGTTTCTGTGCCAAACATGCTGCCAGTACGCCCAAACCCGCAAATCACCTCATCTGCGACAAGCAAGACATCGTATTTATCGAGAACCGGTTGAATTTTCTCCCAATAGGTCTTTGGGGGAACGACCACGCCACCAGCGCCCATTACCGGTTCAGCAAAAAAGGCAGCAATCGTTTCCGGTCCTTCTTCAAGGATCATTGCTTCGAGATCATTGGCACAGCGTGTAGCGAACTCTTCTTCGCTTTCGCCTGTCTCGCCTTCTCGCCAGTAGTGCGGGCAGGTTGTGTGCAGGATACGATCAATCGGCATATCAAAGGATTTGTGATTGTAAGGAAGTCCTGTGAGACTTCCCGATGCTAGGGTCACACCATGATATCCGCGAATGCGGCTGATGATCTTTTTCTTTTCAGGTTTGCCGAGTGCGTTGGAACGGTACCATATCATCTTGAGGACCGTGTCATTGGCTTCTGAACCCGAATTGGTGAAGAACACCTTGCTCATTGGAACGGGTGCAATGCTGATCAGCTTTTCGGCCAGGTCAATCGCTTTGGAATGCGATTTATGGGTAAAGTTGTGGTAAAAAGGCAGCTCACGCATCTGGTCGGATGCGGCCTTGATCAGACGTTCTTCGCTGAACCCGAGTGCTGCGCTCCACAGTCCGGCCATAGCTTCAATATATTTGGTGCCCTGATTATCGAAGACGTAAATGCCATCGCCCTTTTCAATGATCATTGGACCAATTTCAGCATGGGCGATCGCATTCGTGTAGGAATGAAAGTGATAGGCGATGTCCCGTGCTTCCGGCGAGTTGGGCATGTGGTTCATGTGGATGTCCTGATCTTAGATATGCTGGCCGCCGTTGATCGGAATTTCCGACCCGGTGACATAAGATGACTGAGAGCTTGCCAGAAAGTAGACGACTTCTGCAACCTCTTTCGGGCTACCGAGCCGTTGCATCGGAACATCAGATTGAACCACTTCTTCTGTTCCCGGGGAGAGAATGGATGTCTTAATTTCGCCCGGTGCCACCGAATTTACGCGTACGCCGGTCTTGGCAAGTTCATGAGCCAGCTCGCGGGTAAGCGTGGTAAGTGCTGCCTTTGAAACTGCATAGGCTGCGCCCGCAAACGGGTGGGTTCGCGATGCTGCAATGGATGAGACATTGACGATGGCACCTTGTACCTGTGTCAGCCTTGGCAAAAGCGTTTGGCTTAACACAAGAGGAGCAACCAGGTTGACCTGCTGAACAGCCAAAAATGTTTCTACATCCGTCTCACTGGCAGTCATTCGCGAGCCGTCAGCCTTCTTGGGCGAAATTCCTGCATTGTTTATGAGAGCCTGCAAACCGTTATCGCCTAACAGATCGAACAGATTTTCGGTTGCAGTGGCAATTGATGCATTGTCAGACAAGTCTACTGTGACATGTTTCACAATGCCTTCAGCCCAGGGACATACATTCGAGAATGGTGTGCGGGCCATTGTGATGACGTCCCAGCCCTGATCATAGAAGTGTTTTACAATCGCATGGCCAATGCCGCGACTTGCGCCGGTTACAACAACCGCCGGTTTTTCTCCGCTGATCACCTGGCTCATATTTCAGTCTCCGGTATGGGGTGTCTTAAACTATACTAAAATAGTCTTGAATAAAAGACTCGATCTTGAAACAGGCTCCACGATGGCTGTATGAAAGGCAAGCAAATTCGGGGGCAAGCCTATAACGCGATGAAACAGATCAGACCCATTCTCCTTTTGACATCGGCCGTCTCATTTGGTCTTGGCATATCCATGCCATTAATGAAGTTCGAAAAGCTCTGGCTTTTTTCAGAAACTCCCTCTCTGCTGGGAATCATTTCAGATCTCTGGATAGACAATGAAATTTTGCTGGCAGTCATCGTGCTTGCCTTTTCCATCCTGTTTCCACTGGCAAAGCTCACGACCGTATTTCAGGCGGTTTTCAAAGGTGGGCCAGCCGCGGTTTGGGCAACAGCGCTTGCAAAATGGTCGATGATGGATGTGTTGCTGGTGGCGATTGTGATTTTTGCGGCAAAAACCAGTGGTTTGGCGAGTGCATTCACACAACCGGGATTGTGGTTCTTTGCCTTGTCTGCGGTCACAGTGACGCTTGCCTCAATCGGCTTGAAGCAGAGCCGCTAGGATTTAGCCAAGAGCAGAGTCGAAAGAGGGCGGTTTCCGTAGAAACCACCCTCAAGCGTGTGCTCTCATTATTATCCGCAGCTCTTTAGGCGCGGTATTCTTGAATTCTTGTGGTCCTAAGTCCAGCCAAGCCATGCTCATCAATCGACGCCTGCCACGAAAGGAATTCTTCCACAGTCAGGGTATATCTTTCACATGCTTCATCCAGAGAAAGCAGCCCGCCACGCACAGCGGCGACTACTTCTGCCTTGCGGCGTATCACCCAACGACGTGTCGATGTGGGCGGAAGATCAGATACAGTCAACGGGCTACCATCCGGGCCGATGACATATTTTACTCGAGGTCTCACCATATCGGTCATAATACTCACTACAAAAAACGGACCAATTACTCGACCAAGTTACGCCACTTACCTTAAATTTTGACTAAGGCTGTGGTTACAATTGAGTAAGTATTCTTAACTTTTTGCGGTGGCGATCATGGCCTGAGATCCCGCGGGTGTTTCGGCCCAAGCGACAGCGACATTGTCCTCTTCCTTTCCCTTTAGCTGCACCGGGGCGTTACAAAACAGAGGGGAGGTGGCGCGATATTCGAAATGGCGAACCGGCTTGTCTCCCATAAGTTTTGCCGCCAAGTCACATAACGCGGTTGCTGTCAGCGGCGCGTGAAATACGAGATCGGGATAACCTTCAATATCTCGCGCATAATCAACGTCATAGTGAATTCGATGGCCGTTAAAAGTGAGCGCTGAGTATCTGAACATCATAACCGGGTCAGGATGAAGCTCGTCTTCGATTTGCGCTCCTTTCGGCGGTGTAACTGGGGCAGGCGCTGGTGCATCCGGTTCAGGGTCTCCCCGAAACACAAGGTTTTGTTTTTCATCGATGCACAAATGATCTCCATCAAGGAACTGATGGCCAATGGTCACAATACACAGCTTTCCGGATTGACCATCGCGGTGTTTAACCTTCTCGATCGTGGAGACTTTTTTAATTTCATTGCCAACAGACAAAGGATTTATGAAGTCGATTTCTCCGCCTGCCCACATGCGTCGTGGCAGAGGAACCGGCGGTAAAAATCCGCCCCTTTTTGGATGTCCATCCCGGCCCAATTCCGACCCAGGCAAAGCGTCATTAAACCATGCCCAGTGCCAGCAAGCGGGAAGTGGAGCGCCATTTTCTGGTACTGGTTTATCAAGTGTCACCGCAAGCAATTCTGCCTGCCGGTGGTTGATTATTTCGGTCCGGCTTTGAGTTTTGCCGATCCAGTCTTCAAGTCGTGTCACGTTCTGTAATCCAATGTGTAATGGAATGTCTTGCTTGTGCCAATTTGGAGATACAAATGGACGCTGAGTCAAGCAGTGCAAATCTGAAGGGGTGTAGGAATGAGTGCGAGAGTGTGGATTGTTGCTGGAGTGATTGGACTGGGATCACTTTATGCGAGCCCGACCGAGGCGGCGCGTCAATGTGGTAGTGCATCATGGTATGCTCTTACCTCCAAAACCGCTTCTGGTGAACGGATGAACCCGAATGCCATGACGGCGGCACATCGCAACCTCAGATTTGGGACGAAAGTACGGGTGACCAATCGCAGAAACGGACGCAGTGTCATTGTGCGGATCAATGATCGTGGTCCTTTTGCCAAAGGACGGATTATTGACCTGTCCAAAGCCGCTGCTGCACGGCTCGGTTACATTCGTCGCGGGCATACGCCGGTTTGCATAGAACGCCTTGGCTAGTGTATGCACCCTCATATCAGCTCAATCCTGAATTGAGTTCAGACCCTAGCCAAATCCACCTTCTCATATTATAGAAGCGCAATTGTTCATCTGCGTGGCCTTAACCCGCGCATGTTTGGAGAAAATTTATGGCATCCCCAAAACTCAATTCACTCGATCTGCCGGGTGATCCCAAGGACACACGCATTGTTGTTGCAATGTCGGGTGGCGTCGACTCTTCCGTGGTTGCAGGCCTGCTGGCCCGCGAAGGGTATGATGTTGTGGGTATGACCCTTCAACTTTATGATCATGGAGAAGCAATCCATCGCAAAGGTGCATGTTGTGCCGGACAGGATATTCACGATGCGCGACGAGTATCCGAAGCGCTCGGGATTCCGCATTATGTGCTCGACTATGAAGACAAGTTCCGCGAGCAGGTGATAAACCCGTTTATGGACAGTTACATAGCGGGTGAAACACCCATCCCTTGCGTTGCCTGTAACCAGACCGTGAAATTTGCGGATCTGCTATCGACAGCCAAGGAACTGGGCGCCGCGGCACTGGCAACCGGGCATTACATCCGTTCGCACCTGGCCGATCCGGCAACCGGACGGCGTGCGCTGTATCGCCCACGCGATCATGCCCGCGATCAAAGCTATTTTCTTTTCGCCACAACCCAGGAACAGGTTGATTATTTGCGCTTTCCACTAGGTGGTTTGCCAAAAGCCGAAACACGTGAGATCGCACGTGATCTTGGGCTTGTGGTTGCCGAGAAGTCTGACAGCCAGGACATTTGTTTTGTGCCGCAAGGGCGCTATTCGGACATCATCAACAAACTGCAACCACAAGCGGCAACGCCGGGTGATATTCAACATCTTGATGGCCGGGTGCTTGGCCGTCATGATGGGATCATCAACTATACAATTGGTCAACGTCGCGGGATTGGTGTGGCCACTGGCGAGCCGATTTATGTTGTTCATCTGGATGCGGAAAATGCGCGTGTGATTGTTGGCCCGAAAGAGGCGCTTGATACCCGTACGCTCTATCTGCGAGACGTGAACTGGTTGGGCGATGGCCCAATGTCTGACCTTCCGGAAGAAGGCATGGAATTGTTTGTGAAGGTTCGTTCAACGCGTCCACCAATGGGAGCAATACTCTATCCTGCCGACAATAAGGGACGAATTTCCGTTGATATTATCGGCGGGGAAGCGGGTATCGCCAACGGTCAGGCCTGTGTTTTCTATGAAGATGAAACAGAAGACACACGGGTCTTGGGCGGTGGCTTTATCGCATCATCATTGCGCGAAGCTTCCATAGAAGCAGATCTCGACAAGCTGCTATCAATGCCGGTTTCTGCCTGATGCGCATCGGGATTGATTGGGGAGGGACAAAGCTTGAACTGATCGCATTGGATGATCAGGGCAATGCATTGCTCCGCGAGCGCGTTGCCACGCCGCAGGATTATGATCAATCCCTGAAAGCGGCTTGCGATCTGGTGCATTCAGCGGAAGCTAAAACCGGCAAAAGTGCCAGTGTGGGTATTGGGATACCCGGGTCGATTTCTCCTGCCACCGAATTTGTCCGAAATGCGAATTCTGTCTGGTTGAACGGCAGGCCCCTGAAGCTGGATCTGGAACGCATGCTTGAGCGTGAAGTGTGTGTTGAAAATGATGCGAATTGCTTTGCTGTGTCCGAAGCGGTGGATGGCGCCGGTGAGGAGTATGGGGTTGTCGCAGGCATCATTATTGGCACCGGCTGCGGTTCCGGGATCGCGATCAATGGAAAAGCACTAAGTGGGGCGAACGGTGTTGCGGGTGAAATGGGCCATGTGCCCCTGCCGTGGATGAAAGAGGACGAATACCCGGGCGAGGAATGCTGGTGTGGTCGACACGGTTGTCTTGAAACCTGGATTTCGGGAACAGCATTTCAGCGTGACTACGCTCGACGGGCCGGCGAAGACTTTCTTCGCTCAGGAAATGAAATTCTTGGCCTCGGTACCCTCGAGGCTGCAAATGCTCTTGATGCATATTGTGACAGGCTGGCGCGTGGTCTGGCACTTCTAGTCAACATGGTGGACCCCGATATCATTGTTTTGGGTGGCGGGATGTCGAATGTGGAAACGCTATATGAGCGCGTGCCTGAACTCATGAAACAATGGGTTTTCAGCGATATTTTCGAGACGCCAATTGTGCAGGCGAGACATGGGGATTCGTCCGGTGTTCGCGGCGCGGCATGGCTTTGGGAGAAAAGCTGAAATGCCTGGGTTTTCTGTGTTGACAGGGTAGGCGGTTAAACCTTATATGCGCACTCGCCTGAAGATTTTTGAAAACAGGCCCGGTTGGCGGGGTAGCTCAGGTGGTTAGAGCAGCGGAATCATAATCCGCGTGTCGGGGGTTCAAGTCCCTCTCCCGCTACCAATAAAATCAAAGGGTTACGGACTATTTTTCGTGATTTCGAAATTCTTAGGCTCAG
>JASJDO010000011.1 GCA_030065115.1 Rhizobiaceae bacterium
TGGAAACAATTTGTTTCGAACGGCAGCAAAATTCGACTCAGGGACTGGTTGGCCAAGTTTCTTCGAGCCGATTGAAGGTGGGGCAGTTTCTGAACACAAAGACCGTTCATTCTTTATGGTTAGAACTGAAATTCGATGTGCCGATTGCGATGCACATCTCGGTCATGTATTTCCGGATGGTCCACAGCCTACTGGGTTGAGGTATTGTATGAATGGGCATGCAATGAACTTTGAAGCTGACGAATAAGAAGTACAGTAAATCCACATGCAAAACAGATTTCCATCACTGGCGGGCGCGCCAACCGCTGACCAGCGGTCACATCAATCCACCTTTCATGGTGTTACACTGAGCGACGATTACCACTGGCTCCGCGCTGAAAACTGGCAAGAAGCAATGCGTGATCCTGAACTCTTGCCCGATGACATCAAAGCCTACCTCAATTCGGAGAACGAATATTATGAAGCGGCGATGTCAGACACAAAAGCACTTCAGGAGCTTTTGGTTGCTGAAATGCGCGGTCGGATCAAGGAAGACGACAGTTCTGTTCCCGTCGAGTTTGGACCGTTCGCTTATAATTGGAAATACAAAGAGGGTGGTGAACACCCGATCAGAATTCGCACACCACGAGAAGGTGGCGCAGAAACCGTTCTTCTGGATGTAAACAAGGAAGCTGAAGGTAAAGACTACTTCGAGATTGGTTATGTTGGCGAATGCCCAGAACATCAAACCCTTGCCTGGAGCCGGGATACTTCAGGAGCAGAATATTATGCTCTGGTCTTCCGAGACCTCAACTCAATGCAAGATTCTACCTATGAGCTCAACGATGTGGGCTCTTGTGCATGGGGCGATGCAAAGACAATGTTTTATTCCAAAGTGGATGAAAACCATCGACCATCAAAAGTGTATAGACACACTCTGGGCACAGCCCAATCCGATGATGTTTTGGTGTACGAAGAACCAGACCCCAGATTTTATTGTGGGGTTGGACGCAGTCGTTCCGGCGAATTCATCTTCATATCAGCTGGCATGAATGATCAGGATGAAGTTCGTTTCATAAAAACGAGTGAATTGACCGCAACGCCAACACTCATTCAACAGAGACAGGAAGGACTTGAATATTCCGTCGAACACCAGGGTGACCGCTTTTTAATTCTGACAAATGCTGCAGAAGCAGAAGACTTTAAAATTGTAGAGACACCTGTCAATGCGCCTTCGATGGAAAACTGGACAGACTTTCTGCCTCATAAGCAAGGCAGAATGATAGTTTCACTAGATGCCTACAAAGATTGGGTTATCTGGATGGAACGCGAAAATGCTTTGCCACGCATTTGTTTCATCGGAGCAGATGAAAAACGCCAGGAAATATCGTTTGAGGAAGAAGCCTACGGTTTGGGCGTGTCTCCAAGCCCCGAATTCGACCGGAACATGTTCCGTTTCACTTATTCTTCTCCAACAACGCCATCTCAAACGTTTGACTATGATCTGAGCACGAAAGACCGCATCCTTCTGAAAGAAACAGAAATTCCATCAGGTCACACCAGTTCTGATTATGTAACCAGACGTATTATGGCCAAATCCCATGATGATGCAGAGGTTCCAGTCACCCTCCTCTATCACAAAGATACTGCTTTGGACGGCACCGCGCCCTGTTTGCTCTATGGATACGGTTCCTATGGCGCTTCAATGCCAGCAGGGTTTTCCGCCAATCGCCTATCGCTGGTTGATCGAGGTTTTGTTTATGCGACAGCGCACGTCCGGGGTGGTCAGGAGAAAGGCCGTGCATGGTATGAAGACGCAAAATTTGGCAAGAAAACAAATACGTTTTTCGATTTCATTGCTGCCGGAGAAACTCTGGCCAAAGAAAATTTCACCTCCCGAGGCAATATTGTTATCCAAGGTGGATCCGCGGGCGGGCTTCTTGTTGGGGCATGCGTAAACATGGCACCCGATTTGTTTGCTGGCGCCATTGCAGATGTACCCTTTGTTGATGTCCTGAACACAATACTGGATGACACATTGCCCCTTACGCCGGGTGAATGGTCACAATGGGGTAATCCAATCGAAAGCAAAGAAGCGTTCGACTGGATCAGAGCATACTCGCCCTATGACAATCTTGAAGAAAAAGCCTATCCGGCAATGCTAGTGACGGCCGGGGTGTCTGATCCGCGTGTCACATATTGGGAGCCGGCCAAATGGGTTGCGAAGCTCAGAACCCTTAAAACCGATGACAATGTTTTGATGTTACGAACCAATATGACTTCGGGACATTTTGGAAAATCGGGTCGTTTTGCTGCTTTGGAAGACGCCGCCCGATCGTATGCATTTGCTTTAAAGGCGACGGGAAAATCCTGAACTTAACATCTTATTTGCTGCTGATCGGCGGTATTGATTTCAAATAGGCAGCAACAGCTTCGCGATCTTCCTTTGGAAGTTTTGCAAAGTTTTGCTGCACAGAAGTCATGCTCCCGCCGACTGAATCAAAATCCGGTGTAAACCCACTCTCCAGATAGTATGCAATATCGGCGTCCGACCAACTTCCGATGCCGTTCTCATCGGGTGTGATATTGGGAATCTTTCCCAGACCTTCCGGTGCAGGGCCGCCCGCCAGCCAACTACCAGTTTCTAACCCGCCCAGAACATTTCGTGGCGTGTGACATTCGCCACAATGGCCCAATACTTCGACCAGGTAACGCCCACGGACCAAGCTTGAATTAGAATCGTCAACTTCAACAGCCCATTTATGATTGGAGAATAATCGTTTCCAAATACCCAATGACCGTCGCCAACTAAAAAATATGCCAAGCTCATGCGGCTCGTTTTCACGTGCAACAGGCTGAAGTGTCATCAGGTAACTGTACAGAGCAGACACATCTTCCAACTGCATTTTGCGATATGAATTGTAGGGAAATGACGGATAGTAATGTGCGCCATCTGGCGACACACCATGCAGCATGGCGACTGCGAATTCTTCCAAACTCCACTCGCCAATTCCGTTTTTTTTGTCCGGAGAGATATTGGGCGTCACGAACGTTCCGAAGGGAGTATCCAAACGATGTCCACCACCCAAGAGGAGCTTGTCATCGCCGGATGCACCTTTCTTCGCATGACAGGAGGCGCATCCACCAGCCCAGAAAATGCGCTCACCTTTTGTCAAATCCGGTTCAGCATCGGTTAGTTCTGACAGTCCAACCCCGCTTTCGAGAGGCAGTCGTGGTTCGCTCAACCACCAGAACACTCCTAACCCAAGAACAACGGCTGCCAAGAACCACTTCATCAGCCGCTTCATTTGCTCGAATCCTAGTTTTTCTTGATGCGGTAGTCTGTGTGACACGCCTTGCAATTTTGAGCTACTGATCCAAAGGAAGCCTTGAGAGCATTCAGATCAGCCGGTACTCCCGATTGAATCGCGGCACCTAGATCCTCACCAAATTTTTTGCCTGCTGCTTCAAAACCGGCACGGTCATCCCAAATTTTTGGAGATGCTGTGGTTTCTCCTCCGGTTTTTGAATCTTCTGGAAACAGCTCGCCAAAACCGGTTCCGGCATTGCCCATGGCAACATAAGCAGCGAGAGCGGCTTGACCATCAAATGCTGTTTCACCTTTTACCATTTTGCCGATGATACCTGTTTGCTTGCCAACTTCTTTCATCTTTGCCTTTCGGTCTTCAATTGGACCCGCAAACGCAATGGCTGTTCCAAATGACAGTAAAAGTGCTGTCGCTGTCATACCTGATTTCAAACTTGTTTTCATGAGATATTCTCCAAACCTGCTAATACCCTTGAGGGTAGTACATTGCGACATTCTGTCCAGTAAACTTTACGCAATAAAAAACCCCGAGCTAAGCCGGGGTATAGATGATGCTGAAAATCGATCAGTGATTACGCGGTCGCTGCTTCGTAAAGCTCCGCCACATAGTCCCAATTGATCAGATTATCGACAAATGCCTCCAGGTATTTCGGACGGGCATTACGATAGTCGATATAGTATGAGTGTTCCCAAACATCGCACCCCAATACTGGTGACGCATCATGGGTGAGAGGGTTGTCGCCATTTGCAGTTTTCATGACTTCTAGTTTACCGTCTTTCACGGCCAACCAGCACCAACCTGAACCAAATTGCGTTGCACCTGCTGCCATGAAATCGGCCTTGAACTTCTCATAGCCTCCCAGGTCACTATCGATTGCAGACTGAAGCGCGCCGGGAAGTGACGTACCCCCGCCGTTTGGCTTCATCCAATTCCAGAAATGAATGTGGTTGTAATGCTGTCCTGCCTGATTGAGCAGTGCCGGATCATTGGCGCCAGCATGACGAACAATATCTTCCAGCGCCTTGCCTTCCCACTCAGTGCCTGCAAGCATTTCATTGCCTTTTGAAACATACGCCATGTGATGCTTGTCGTGATGGAATTCCAGTGTTTCGGCTGACATGTAAGGGGCCAGCGCATCATATGCGTATGGGAGATCAGGAAGTTCAAAAGCCATGGGTCTACTCCAAAAAAGAAAAATAATTCTGCCTCTAATTAGGGCTTTATGCGCCGTTTGCCAATGGCTAGTGTGGTGTTCTCAAACAAAAATGGAAAACTGACCATGTCCGCAAAAGCCTATGTATTCGATGCCTATGGAACCTTGTTTGACGTGCATTCTGCTGTTTCACGTCACTCAGATCTTGTGGGTGAAAATCCAGCGCGAGTTTCAGAAATTTGGCGCAATAAGCAACTTGAATATACTTGGACGCGGAGTGGCATGGACCGCTATGTCGACTTCTGGTCATTGACCGAACAGGCCCTGGATTTCGCACTATCAATTGTTCCCGGCAGCAATTCCGATTGCAAAAAGATTTTGCTCGACGCCTACATGACACTTGATTGCTACCCGGAAGTGCCATCCGTCTTGAAAAAACTGAAGGAAAGCGGCGCAAAGACAGCGATTTTATCCAACGGCTCCCCAGATATGCTGTCGGCCGCCGTAAATTCTGCAGGGTTGGCCGATTTGCTCGATCACCAATTCTCAGTCGATGAGATTGGTGTGTTTAAAACTGATCCTTCCACTTATGCGATGGTGACAGATGAATACGGTTTTCAACCCGCTGAAATCGCGTTTCAATCTTCCAATCGCTGGGACGTCGCTGGTGCAGTTGCATTTGGCTTTAAATGCAACTGGATCAACAGGACAGGTCAACCAGATGAGTATCTGGATTTAGGGCCGAAAAGAACACTCAACGATCTAAATGGGCTTTTTTGAGACTTTTTGATGCCTTAGGCAAAGATATCGAGGGCTCGTTAACCAAGCTGATTTATCGATTTTTAGTTAGAATTTGCTAGTTTTCCGCCTTAGTAAGCGGACAATGTAGCTATGTTTAGGCGTTTTTTCAGAGATAAAGGCGGAAATGTTGCTCTTAGCACAGCGGTGATGGCGCTCCCAATTCTAACGGGTGCCGGAATCGCTGTGGACTATACTTTGCTTACACGAGCAGAATCTGCCCTACAAAGCGCTGCTGACAGCGCCGCTTTAGCGAGTGCGAAAGAACTGACATTGAGCAATGCCAATGATGCATCCATCAAGCAAATCTCCAGTAGTTATGTCACCGCAAATCTTCGCACTACACTAAATGTGGATGGTGTAAACAATGCACTGAATGTCGATACAACTATCGAACAAAGCAAATCCGGAATTACAGTCGAGCTTGAATATAACTGGAGACCGTTTCTCCTTCATCATATTAGCAACAACGTTCTTCCTATCAGGGTCAGCGCCACTGCCAATCTTGCTGGAACACGGAAGATCTGCATGATTGGGTTGGAAGAACAAAAAAACAAGACCATTCATCTGACCAAACGGGCCAAACTTGAGGCTCAAGAATGTGGAGTCTATGCCAATTCCATAGACAAACAGGCGATCCGGGTAGATGATGATGCAAGTATTATTTCCGGCATCACCTGCTCTGCTGGGGGTGTAAAAAGCGCAAAACAAGCCTCTTTTGCACCGCAGCCAGTCACAGATTGTCCAACAGTCGCCGATCCACTTTTAAGCAGACAACCACCGCCTGTTGGTGGGTGTGATTATTCCAAGTTTGAAGTTAAAAGCGGGTTTCACACCCTTTATCCCGGAACGTATTGCGACGGATTAAAAGTAAGAGGCACCGCAGAAGTGACCCTGCGCCCTGGAATCTACGTTATCAACGGCAGCAAACTTGAGGTAACAGACAACGCAATCTTCAAAGGGAGCAATGTGGGCTTTTACCTTGCGGGCGACAAAGCAAAACTTCTCTTTAAAAAGAAAACAACGATTGATTTGACTGCACCCAAATCAGGTCCCATGGCAGGTATGCTCATCTTTGAAGATCGGGCAGCGTCGAAGGTAGAGAAACACCAAATCACCAGCGATAACGCGCGAGTTCTTTTGGGGACAATATATTTGCCTAATGGCACCCTGAAGATCGACTCTGAAGGACCAATTGCAGACCAAGCTGCGTATACGGCCATCATCGCTCGAGCAATCGAATTGGCTGAAGGACCCACCCTGTATTTGAATTCTGACTATGATGCGACGGACGTACCCGTACCGGAGGGTTTGGTTGGTACTGAAGTATATCTGGCTAAGTAAAAGTCAGCCCACGTCGTTAGAAGCCCTTTTTCAAACTCCCCAGAATGCCGCGGACCAACGCTCGACCAAGCCCGCTTGCAAGGGAACGGGTTAAAGACTTCACAGCTGCTTCCGTCACGCTCTGGCGACCCCGCGAACCTCTTTTACGCCTCGAACTCGACTTCCTACGTGAGCGTTTCGATGGGCGATCATCGCGATCAAAATCCGGCAATTGGAAGCCGGAACGGGATCTTCCCTTTGTTCGACCTCGAGTTTCGCGTTCTTCATCCTCGCGTTCGCGTTGTTCTTCCTCGCGTTTGGCAGCTTTTTCTGCAGCCTTTTTCAACATCTCATAGGCTGATTCACGATCAATGGTCTTGTTGTACTGCTCACCGACCGGGCTCATGTTGATTACATCCTGCCGCTCTTTTTTGGTGAGGGGACCGAGTCGTGAAGCAGGCGGGCGAATGAGAGTGCGCTGCACGATTGAAGGCACGCCTTTTTTCATCAATGTCGAAACCAGCGCCTCACCAACGCCCATTTCCATGATGACATCCTTTGCAGAAAATTCAGGATTGGGTCGGAACGTATCAGCAGCCACACGAACCGCTTTCTGCTCTTTTGGTGTAAACGCACGCAAGGCATGTTGGACGCGGTTACCCAACTGAGAGAGTACGCTATCGGGAATATCGACCGGGTTTTGAGTGACAAAATAAACCCCAACGCCTTTTGATCGGATCAGTTTTACGACCTGCTCGACTTTCTCGACCAATACCTTCGGCGCTTCGTCAAACAGCAAATGCGCCTCATCAAAGAAGAAGACCAATTTCGGGCGATCCATGTCGCCAACTTCCGGCAATTCTTCAAACAGCTCGGAGAGCAACCAAAGCAGGAAGGTTGCGTATAGCCTGGGCGATTGCATAAGCTTGTCTGCCGCAAGGATGCTGACTGCGCCACGACCATCGCGTGTTGTGCGCATGATATCCATGATTTGCAAAGCAGGCTCGGCGAAGAAGCCTTCTCCACCCTGCTGCTCCAATACCAACAATTGCCTTTGAATTGCACCGATGGACGGCTTGGAAACATAGCCATAAGTTGATGTGAGTTCTTTTGAACGTTCACCCATCGAAATCAGCAGTGCCCGCAAATCTTTAAGGTCCAGCAGAAGCATGCCCTCATCATCTGCAAGCTTGAAGGCAACATTCAGCACACCTTCCTGGGTCTCATTTAGATCAAGCAGACGAGCGAGAAGCAAAGGTCCCATTTCAGAAATTGTCGTGCGAACCTGATGTCCCTGCTGACCGAACAGATCCCAGAAAATGACCGGAAATTCCTGGAACTGATAATCCTCAAGACCAATGGTTTCGGCTCTCTTTGCAAGAAAATCCTTGGCTTCGCCTTTTGCAGCCAAACCCGACAAGTCACCTTTTACATCGGCGCAAAACACTGGAACACCAGCGTTGGAGAACCCTTCCGTCAGTATCTGAAGTGAAACCGTTTTACCCGTACCGGTTGCTCCGGTAATCAGGCCATGCCGGTTGGCGAGTTTCAGATTCAGATATTCAGCCTTGTTGTTGCTGTCATCATTCTTCCGGCTGGTTCCAAGATAGATTGCATCGTCTTTCAGCATAAACAGGTTCCCTTACGGCGTTTTGTTATTTCTTTCATATTGCCAACCGGATGCGAGCGCAAAGGATGATTTGGCCAAAATGGCATGAAAACTGCTTATTTGTGTAAAACAGGAGTGCTTCAACATGATCAGTCGCCGCAAATTTGTCTCCGGTCTCGGCGCAATCGCAGCGATATCAACCACTTCGCCAGCTCTTGGATTCACCGGAGGATGGCGGGCCTTTGAACACGGCGTCCGACCAGGCGCAGCAGAAGATCAAGGTTTGAAGCTTCAAAAACTGCTTGAGAAAGCTTCTCTTGAAAACCAGCCGGTTTTTCTTGAACCGGGACAATACATTGTCTCCAACCTGACCCTGCCACGCAACACACGTCTCTACGGTGTGAAGGGTGCAACAACCCTTCAGTTCCTGGGCGGAGATCATTTTCTATATGCTGAAAACAGCGAGGTCGTTGATCTTCGAGGACTTACATTTGACGGGCGCCTGCGTCCGGTGAAGGAGTATGCTGATGGCAATGTCCGGATTTCGAACGCAAAATCAGTCACCATTGAGCATTGTCACTTAACCAATGCTTCGGCCTATGGATTGATCATTGATAGATCGGAAGGAATAGTCAGCTCAAACCAGGTAGAAAATGCGCTGGGTTTTGGCGGAATTATGTCGATGGCCAACACCGGACTGACGATATCTCACAATACGGTTCAGGATTGTGCGAACGCTGGCATTCTTGCCTATCGCTGGGAACGGGGTGAAGACAACACCATTATTGCCAACAATCGTGTCCGCCGTATTGCTTCCATAAAGGGAGGAACCGGACAGCACGGAAACGGGATCAATTCCTACCAGTGTGACGGAATCATGATCACCGACAATCATATCTCAGATTGTGCATTTTCAACTGTCCGGTCTAATTCCTGCAGCAATATCCAGATTACCAACAATACCTGTCTTCGCGCTGGCGAAACGTCGATTTATTCCGAGTTCGCGTTTCAGGGTGCAAACATCACGGGTAATATAGTTGATGGTGCCGCCCGCGGCATCTCGATTGCGAACCTCGATCATGGCGGGCGTTTAAGCATTTGCGCGAATAATCTGGTTCGCAACATTCATGAGTCAGTCCCTTATGCGGATGACCAGCATATTTTCGGGATTGGCATCCTGGCAGAAGCAGATATTGCGATTACCGGCAATGTGGTTGAGAACACCAAACGTTTTGGAATGTTGCTCGGTTGGGGACCTTATCTTCAGAATGTGGTCGCCAGTAATAATGTGGTTCGAAAGACCAAAACCGGCTTCTACGTCAGCGTTGTTGAAGGTATTGGAACAGCATCAATCACCGACAATGTGATTTCTGAAACCAGCCGTGGCGGTGTAATTGGACATCGCTGGCAAGAAGCTGTGACAAACGATCTCAGCCAGTCCAACAATAAAGATTATCCAACGCTTCAGATTCAGAGAAACAAGCTGGACAGCTGATCAATCGCAAGTAATCTGTGAATATGACAGATACACTTCCAACCGGTTTCAGATCAGATTTCATCAATTGCTGTGATGTCCGCTTGCATCTTGTTCACAATGGCATGCCCTATGAAGGGGCCCCGCTCAAAGATAGCAGAAAACCTATCTTGATGCTGCATGGCTTTCCGGAGTTCTGGCTCGCCTGGGAATCTGTTATGCAAGCTCTGGGAGATGAGTATCTAATCCTCGTTCCTGATCAGCGTGGGTACAACAAGAGCGATGCGCCGACAGGGGCTGACAATTACAAAGCGCGACTGTTGGTTAAGGACATGCTCAATCTGACATCAGCAGTTTTGGGCGACAGGACGTTTTCTCTTGCCGGTCACGATTGGGGCGCTTCCATCGCTTATGCTCTTGCTATCAATTTTCCGGAAAAGGTTGATCATTTACTGATCGCAAACGGGGTGCATCCAGCTTGTTTTCAAAAGGCAATGATTGACAATCCAGCACAGGCAAAGGCGAGCGCGTACTTTCATATTCTGCGGCAGGCAGACGCCGCACCTCACATGTGTGCCAACGACTTCGTGAAAACCTTTTCCATGTTTGAAAAGTTTTCTCTTTCACCCTGGCTGGACGAGCCAATGAAACAACGTTATCGGCAGGCATGGAGCGATGAAGACCGCATGGCCGCCATGTTGCACTGGTACAATTCATCGCCGATCGTAGTCCCAAAAGAAGGCGCTGACATACCGGATGCGCCGCTTTACGATGTCGGGCCCGACCAGTTCCGAGTAACCATGCCGCACACGCTTGTTTGGGGTTTAGGCGATCAGGCTCTGCTACCTGCAACGCAGCAGAACCTTGACGTTTTTTGCGATGATTTGCGCCGTGTTGAGGTTGAGAATGCCGACCATTGGATACTCCATACCCACGGAGAACTTGTCGCCGATGCAATCCGGGAACTGATAGGTTAAGCCACCAGTTCCAGAGATTTCGTGACCCCAAGTGCAGCACGTGCAGCCTCGCGCCCTTTCTCGATAAAGTGCGCGCGGTAAATCTCGTTGTGATGATCGGTTTCCTGATAATTGTGCGGTGTAAGAGAGACCGAGAGGATTGGGATTTCAGTTTCCAGACCGACCTGCATCAAACCGTCTACCACCGCACCCGCAACAAATTCATGCCGGTAAATACCACCATCAACAACAAACGCGGCAGCTGCTACTGCGGTATAGTTTCCTGTTTTTGCGAGCTTTTTTGCCGCCAGTGGCAACTCAAACGCACCGGGAACATCAAACACATCAACCTGCTCTTCGGGAATAATTTCAGTAAATCCAACCAATGCCTGATCAACAATGTCAGAATGCCAGTTAGCTTTTACAAATGCATATCGGGTGTGTGCCATCGTAATCTCCTTTTCTGTAACAGACACGTCACCCAAGGCGATTACACGCGTACAGACTATGTAGCCTGCTATCGCGTCTCTCTTTCATCCGGACTATAACCGTCGGCTCAGGAATTTGACCTGATCTGCTTGACCCTTCAAACCATCGCCTGAAGGCGCTCGCGGGCTTGTACTAGGTACCTACCGCCGGTGGGGAATTTCACCCCGCCCTGAGAACGGATGAAATATGGAATCAATTTGCAGAAAAGGAAAGCACAATCATGCGTTTTCCAGCTTTGGCAGACCCGTTGCTGAAACCGTAATATCCGCTTGGACAAAGTGACGGCTCCCCTCAATTTCCGCAGCATGGATATCCGTGTTCGTTTCGTAAACCGGATTTTCTGCGCCTGCGTCTGAAACAAGTTTGGAAACAAGTTCAAGTAGATGAGATTCAGCAGCCATGAGTGCTTTCTCTTCATCAATGTGAACCTCAGGACCGCTTTCCAGCAAAATCTGGAAAGAACTTCCGCCATCACTGCTTGTCACGGTCAGCGAACGCTGAATGCGAACCTCGCCCGCAACCGCGCCAAGAGCATTCGCAACATCTGCATGTTCCGGAACGTGACATTTGCTTGAAAGCCTCCCTCCGATTGCCGGATAATAATTGTGTGCGGAAGCGCCCAAACCTACCAGAGGCCTGTCCAAAGTGAGATTGAATTTCACGAATCCGGGTTTACCCTCAAGTGCCCTGTCGATCAGGGCAGCAGCGCCGGGTCCGATGGTTACATCATTTTCTTTCATGCACGTTTCAATGATCACATCCGCACTCTGACGTGTCAGTTGATCCTTGATCAACCCGCAGAGATGCTCTGATGAGCTAGCTACAAAGTTTCCAAACCGGTCCTTCTGCTTTTGGAAGATCTGCACAGCCTTTGCTGCTGCTTCAGCATTCCAGTTATCTTGCAAGCCCAGCACATGCATCGCATCCGATGGTGTGACGCCAGCAACTTGAACCAGACCGCGTGATACCAAGCGATTGAGTGTACCTGCCTCAGAAGACCCTTTAAGCAGCGTATCAAGTGCTTGTGGTTCAGCGGTCATTCGGACAAACAATTTCTGTTCCGTTGCTTTCAGGTTCGGTAGGCTCGAGTTATCGGCAACAGACTTCCACGCAAAGCTCGCCGACAACGGGCTTACTGTTTCCATTCCGAGTTGGCGATCCAGCTCCTTAACAACGAGATCAGGAAACTCTTGTGCCAACAAACTGATTGGAACCTGCCGCCGTGGGCCCAGTTTCAAGCCCAAACCCTGCTGATCATCCAGTTGAACCGTCGAATCTCCGCCCAGGCCAAATGTATGCATTGCCACGGCTTCCACCATGGTCGTGAACCCGCCCACACTCGCACCATTGGGTTCAACCCTAGGCCAGCCCTTGTCGAGAATTGCTACGTCTGTCGTCGTACCGCCAATGTCAGAAACAATTGCATCTGTGGCTCCCAAGAGTGACTTGGCACCGATCAAACTCGCAGCAGGCCCTGATAGAATGGTTTCAATTGGACGGTTAAGGGCAAACTCTGCGCTCACCAAAGCACCATCACCTCTGACCACCATCAAAGGAGCATGAATACTGCAAGCCAGTAAATGCTGCTGGGTGGCATGAATAAGATCCTGAATTACCGGAATAAGCCGGGCATTCAACACCGTTGTCAGTGCCCTTTTTGGCCCACCAAGCTTGGAGGAAAGTTCGTGACTACATGTGGATGCAAGACCAGTCTTTTCGGTTAGATAATCCTTCACTTTAAGCTCATGCGAAGCATTGCGAACTGCGAAATAGCCTGCAATCGCAAAACCGGAGACCTTCTCAGCGTGATCCGCAAGGAATGCTTCGAGTGGAGATATATCCAAAGGCCGCTCATTGCCCTGAACGTCATGTCCACCGGGGAGAAACACCACCGGATCACCACCGAGTGCTTCTCGAAGCCCGGACTTTTCCATGTCGGTTTCTTCAAAGCCAATCATGACTAGGCCAATCGACCCGCCCTTGCCTTCGACAAGAGCGTTCGTTGCCAAGGTGGTCGAGATCGAAACAAGCGCAATCTCACTAGCAGCGCTGGTGAACTGATCCAGCACTGCATCAACCGCACCTGAAATTCCGATTGCAAGGTCATGCTTTGTCGTGAGCGACTTGGCCTTTGCCAGAACCCCTTTCGCACGGCTGAAAAGAACCGCATCGGTATATGTGCCGCCTGTATCAATACCCAGCAGGATCTTGTTTTGTCTCGACATAAAATTCCCTTTGAACTGCGTTCTCATGTCGAAAGATAACGCGACATGCAAGTCCTGAAACCGACGCCTTATCTGAAAGCGTCAGCCGCTGTTTCGCAAACCTGCTGCAATACCATTGATGGAAAGCTGAATACCTCTGAGGATTTTCCCATCTTCGTCATCACCCTCTTCGCGGTATTTCCGCAGCAGTTCAACCTGAAGGTGATTGATTGGATCGAGATAGGGGAAGCGGTTTTTGATCGACCGATCAAGAAGCGGGTTTGATTCAAGCAGGTTTTTCTGACCTGTGATCTTAAACAACATTTCGACGGTCAGATGCCACTCTGCTTCAATCCGTTCAAAGATTCCATCCGCAAGTTCTTTATCCGGAACCAGATCAGCATATCTTCGGCCAATTGCGATATTGGTTTTTGAAAGAACCATGTCGAGGTTGGACATCTGCGCCTGAAAAAATTGCCACTCTGCAAACATGCGATGTAGGAGCTTCTCTCCAGTTTCGCCATTGGCATCAAGGTAGGCTTTCACAGCAGACCCGAAGCCGAACCAGCCTGGAACCATCAACCTGCATTGTGACCAACTGAAAACCCATGGAATCGCACGCAGGTTTTCAACCGCCCGCGTGGTTTTTCGCGACGCTGGGCGCGATCCAATATTCAGGCTCGCAATCTCATTGATAACTGTTGAATTCCAGAAGTAGTCAACAAAGTTGGGTGTCTCATAAATGAGGCCGCGATAAGTTTCAAACGCCGATTGCGAAATCTGGTCCATCACACCCAGGAACGCGTCATCCGGTTCCGGCCGTGCTTTTTGTAACAAGGATGCTTCCAGCGTGGCCGCAGCCAGAATTTCCAGATTGCGTCGACCAAGTTCAGGATTTGTGTATTTGGAAGAGATAATTTCACCTTGCTCGGTCAACCGCAAATGTCCGTTTACTGCACCATTGGGTTGGGCAAGGATCGCGTCATAGCTTGGCCCTCCGCCACGGCCTACCGTTCCACCCCGGCCATGGAATAGGCGCAGTCGAACACCGTGCTTCTTGAATAATTCGATCAGCTTGATCTCAGCCTTGTAAAGTTCCCAGCCAGAGGTGATGTATCCACCATCCTTGTTGGAATCAGAGTAACCCAGCATGATTTCCTGAGTACCGCCCATAACATCGACGAGGCGTCGGTATTCAGGAATAGACAGCAGCCGATCCATGATTTCAGGACAGGCACGAAGGTCCCCAATCGTCTCAAAGAGCGGTATCAGATGCATGGTGGTTTCACCTTCCGGAGAAACCAGTCCAGTTTGTTTCATGATGACCGCGAGCTCGAGCAGGTCTGAAGCACTTTGTGTGTTAGAGATAATCGAATTTCGGATTGCGGCCTCACCAAAGCGCGCCTTGATTTTCCGAGCCATCCGAAAAATGCCAAGCTCTTTTTCACCTTCTTCGGAATAGGTAACGTCCTGTCGTAACAACGGTCGTCCCACAGAAAGCTCTTTCGACAACAAGCTGATACGAGCTTCCTCATCCAAATCAGAGTAATTTGTACCCTGCTCCGCAGCTTCATAGAGCTCATGAACTAAGCGCTCATGCACATCGGAGTTTTGTCGCATATCGAGACTGGCGAGATAGAAACCAAAGCAATCTACTGCACGACGCAAATGCCTCAACCTACCTCTTGTCAAAAACTCTGATCCATTTTCCAGCAATGAATCGCGGATGACATCCAGATCTGCGATCAACTCACCCGAGTTTTCGTATGGCTTGGCTTTTGAAACAGGTCGGCGGGCTGACTTTGTTTTATCAATTTTTTTCAGTGTCGCCGCTAGCCGCGCATACATACCGGAAATAGCCCGGCGGTACGGTTCCGTATCCCGATGCGGCGAAGTATCGCCCGATATTCCAGCGAGATTTTCCAATTCCTTTGAAACGACAATGATACGCGTTGAGAGAGAAAGTTCACCACCAAGCTTGTGGAGTTGTTCCAGGTAAAACTCCAGTGCTTTTGCACTTTGCCTCTGGATTGCTGCTTCCATCACATCCGCATTTACAAACGGATTGCCATCACGGTCACCACCAATCCATGCACCTATTTTGAAGAAGGATTTTATGGTTGGTTCCTCACCATCATCAATACCTGCCAAGAGGCTTTCCATCTGATTGTAAAGCTTCGGCAACTCCTTGAAAAAGGTATGATCGTAATAGGCCATGCCATTGGAAACTTCGTCCAAAACATTCAACTTAGTTTGGCGCAGGAGATTCGTTTGCCAAAGAATTAGAACCGCACGCTTCAGCTTGTCATCAATGTCTTGAAGTTCTTCATCAGTCCATTCCCCACGATCCCGCTTTGACAGCAACTCAGCCATTGCGATTTCACGCGCCATGGTGGATTGCCGACGCACTTCCGTCGGATGTGCAGTCAGAACAGCACGCAGGTTTGAATCGTTAAAGAACTCAACAAGGCTTTCCTTGGATGCGCCTTCTTTCACTACACGCTCAATTGCCAACTCAATACTACCATTGCGCAGTGGCGAATTGTTCAACTCGTGATGGCGTGAACGCCGAATATGATGCTGGTCCTCTGCCATGTTGGCAAGATGAGAAAAATATCCGAATGCCCTAACCACGTCGACTGCATGTTGCGGCGACAGATTCTCTAAGAGATCTTCAAGCTCTTTCTTAGCCTGTTGATCATCATCGCGAAGGAAAGAAATCGATTTTTTTCGTATCGTCTCTACAAGCTCAAAAACATCATTGCCTTGCTGTTCCCTGACCGTGTCGCCTAGCAGTCTTCCGAGGAACCTAATGTCTTCTTTAAGTGGAAAATCTTTATCCGGGTTCGTATCTAACCCGTGCGCATTCGTATTCATTTTGTCGTGCCTTTTTAGGGGAGGATTGGCACGACAACTAATGGCATAAAAGCGACTGTTAAGTCACTATCTCATGGGCATTTATTCGCCCACAAATGCTTTTTCCAGAACAAAGGTTGCAGGCTTGGAGTTCGCACCCTCCTCAAAACCTTTTGCTTCGAGTATTTCACGAACATCCGTATTAAAGGCCATGGAACCACAAAGCATTACGCGGTCAGTTTCAGGATCAAGTGCATCAATACCAAGGTCGTCGAACACCTTCCCAGAATTAATGTTGTCAGTAATCCGGCCCATGTTTTCAGATTGCTCGCGGGTGGTTGTCGGGTAATATTTCAACTTGCCCTCTACAAACTCACCTATAAGCGGATCTTCCGCCAATGAACCTATCAATTGCTTGCTGTAGTCGAGTTCTGCAACATCACGGCAAGTGTGGGTAACGACCACCTCATCAAATTTCTCATAGGTTTCAGGATCACGTACCAAGGAGGCGAATGGTGCAAAACCAGTTCCTGTTGACAGCATGAAAAGCCGTTTGCCCGGAATGAGCGCGTCCAACACCAACGTACCGACCGGTTTTGGTCGGAGTATAATATCATCGCCGACCTTGATGTTTTGCAGTTTGGAAGTCAGCGGACCATCCGGAACCTTGATTGAATAGAATTCCAACTCGTCATCCCAAGACGGGGAGGCAATCGAGTAAGCCCGCAACAGAGGTTTTCCGTTTTCCTGAAGCAACCCGATCATGACAAATTCACCAGAGCGAAACCTTAACGATTGGGGTCTTGTGACACGAAAAGAAAAGAGGCGATCAGTATAATGCTGCACAGCCATTACTTCCTGCGCATCCGGGTGACGTTCAATTGCTTCCATTGCTTGTTTTGCTTCACTCATATCATTCATGTTTCTTCACCTTTATCACGGTGTAAATTCTGGTTCAAAAGTTTCGTGTAAAGAGCGTATTACACTTTAGAAGTTACGGCCTTCGCGCTCTACCAGCCACTTGTTTTGATAAGACAAGTCGTCTTGCGGCAAGCGCGCAAGCCATTGATCTTCAGGTTGACGAGCCGCCAGATCGTTATCAATCTCTACTTCATCAAAACCACAGCTGCGTGCGAAACCGTACTGATCGGCGATTACGTGTCCCACAGCTCGCAAAGTTCCCTCATACCCGTGTTGACGTAGCTGTTTTGCCAAGCTGAATCCGCGGCCATCAGCAAAAGACGGAAACGGGATCCGTATCATCGCCGCATTTTCAAACAGCCCTTTCAGGCTATCAATATGGACATCGTTTGGAATATCAACGCATGTGTTTTCAGAAACTTTTTCGGCAACATCCTGTCCGAATTTTTCAAGATCAATGAACAAACCACCTTCGGCTTCCCAGCGATCTTCGGCAAAACCATTGTCACGTACAAGTATAGACATCATAAAATTCCTTACGCATTCTCGGCTTCGCTCGAGTAGAGCGCGTCTTTAAACGGATCCGCTCCCACCCTGCGATAGGCTTCGAGAAACGTCTCACTACCATCTTCGCGCAATTCAAGATAGCGATCGATAATGCGCCCAATCGCCGGAACGATTTCTTCATAGGAAAATCCCGGGCCAGTTCGTTCCCCAATCGCAGCCGTTTCCGTGCCATCTCCACCAAGGGTGATCTGATAGCTCTCCACGCCAGCCTTATCGAGGCCAAGAATTCCAATATGGCCCACATGATGGTGACCGCATGCATTGATACAGCCAGAAATCTTGATCTTGAGAGGGCCAATATCTTTTTGCCGCTTCAGATCTTCAAAAGCGTTTGAGAGTTCCTGTGCGACCGGAATCGAGCGTGCGGTAGCCAGTGCGCAATAATCCATTCCGGGGCAAGCAATAATGTCAGAGAGCAATCCGACATTGGCCGTTGCCAAACCAGCATCTTTGAGGACTTTGAATATCTCGGGTAAATCATCTCTGCGTACATGTGGCAAGATTACATTCTGCTCATGGCTGATGCGCAGTTCGTCATAACCATATGCCTCAGCGAGATTGGCCATAACACGCATCTGATCGCCAGTAGCATCACCTGGTGTGCCACCAATTGGCTTGAGTGAGATTGTCACAATTGTATGGGTATCTTCACGATGCAGGTCGGTGTTCGTTTCAACAAATGAACGTAACAACGGGTCTGCAGCAATGATCTTGCTCAGCTTGTCTTCATCGATCGGCCGGGTATCAAATTCCGGAGGCAGGAATTGCGCTTCGATGGCTTCAATCATTTCAGCCGGCGGCGCCTGGTGGAGGGACTTTTGTTTCTCAAACACTTCTTCGATCATGGAAGTGATTTCTTCAACGCCGGTTTCATGAACCAGAATTTTGATCCGAGCCTTGTATTTGTTGTCTCGGCGACCGTTCAGATTGTAGACTTGCAAAATTGCTTCAAGGTAAGGAAGCAAATCCTCCTTAGGCAGAAACTCACGAACTGTCTTTCCGATCATCGGCGTACGGCCAAGTCCGCCCCCTACAATGATCCTGTACCCTGGTTCGCCAGCTTCGTTGCGGTTCATCTGAATGCCGATGTCATGTGCCTTCACCACGGCCCTGTCATTAGGGGCACCTGTTATCGCAATCTTGAACTTTCGCGGCAGAAACTGGAATTCCGGATGATCTGTGGACCATTGGCGAAGCAATTCTGCGGTTGGGCGTGGATCTTCTATTTCGTCGGCAGCAGCTCCTGCAAAATGATCCGCGGTCACGTTTCGGATACAATTTCCAGAGGTCTGGATTGCGTGCATTTCTACTTCGCCAAGCGCATCCAGCATGTCTGGAACGTCTTTCAGCTTAGGCCAGTTATACTGAATGTTCTGACGTGTGGTGAAGTGACCGTATCCCTTGTCCCATTTGTCCGCGAGATAAGCGAGCTGGCGCATCTTTCTGCTATTCAGCGTGCCATAGGGTATTGCCACGCGCAGCATATAGGCATGCAACTGCAGATAAAGACCATTCATCAAGCGCAAGGGCTTGAATTCATCCTCGGTAAGCGAACCATCAAGACGGCGCTCGACTTGCGCGCGGAATTGCTTGTTACGATTTTCGACAAAATCACGATCAAACTGATTGTATTCGTACATGTTTATAGCTCCGCCTGTTTGCCGTGGTCGGGATAATTGGAGGGACCTTTTGTCCTGAATACTTCACGGAAATGAACCGGTTCGGGTTTGCCGTCTTTGCGTTTTACTGCATCTGCAAGATATGCGCCGACCAACAAGCTTGCCTGTTCGCTGGCATGTGCCAGTGCATCATTGGCCTCTGTTTCATCTTCGAAGAGCTTTGCCTCCGAATGCAGGCGTGACCATTCGCCATTTGGTTTCATATATATGACATCGCCTTCCAGAAGGGCATTTGCGGTCACAACTTTTGGGGTAAATGCTCTAGCCATCAGTGAAATGATCCCAGATTTGCAATTTCATTAGCGTTAAATACCGCCTGCTTGGCGGCTTCACGCGGTTCAAGGCCCAGCATTAAAATGACAGGCCCGGTATCACCAGCCACTTCCGCATCCTTGGCGAGTGAACCTAGTGTTGAAACCGATATTCTCTGATCCGACCTTGAAACATTTTCCATGATTGTGACCGGAATATCAGGCGCAGCACCATGCATCAAAAGGCGACCTGATAAAAAATGTGCCTGTTTGAGGCCCATGTAAATCGCAGCCACCGCGCCATTACGCGCAAGGTCATGCCAATCATGCTCGGCAAATCCCTTGATATCGTGCGCTGTCATGATCCGCAGTGCCGAATTCCGCTTCCTTTTTGTAAGGGAAACATTGAGTTGTGCAGCAGCAGCAGAAGCCGTTGTGATGCCAGGTATTATTTCAAACCGAACCCCGGCATCGTCGAGGGCATCCATTTCTTCGTCCAGTCGACCGAAGACAGCGGGATCACCGGACTTGAGGCGCACAACCATTGCTCCTTGCGAGGCATGCTCTACCATCAGCGTATTGATGTCGTTCTGCTTCCAAGACGGTCCGAACCCTTTTTTGCCTGTCTGAATGATGTCTGCTTCACGGCGGGCAAGCTCGAGGATTTGAGACGAAACCAAGCGGTCGTGAATGACAACATCTGCCTCATGCAGAACTTTCAATGCTTTGCGTGTCAAAAGGTCTGGATCGCCAGGCCCTGCACCGACAAAGAACACCTGGCCCTCGTCACGCTGCTCATTCAAGCTCTCATCCAAAAGGGCTTCGAGGGTATCTTTGACTGCTTCTTCACCGCCCTGCTTCAAGGCGTTAGCACCGCGTTCAAAGAAAAACCGCGACCAGAAATTTCTTCGGGCACTTCCCGCAGGTAATTGCATTGCATTGGGTCGAAACGCTTCGCCAATTCTTGCGAGAATTCCCAGTTCAGACGGCAAGCTCTTTTCAATGTCGGATTTGATTTTCCTTGCAACTACCGGCGCTGTGCCTTCAGTTCCAATTGCAACGGTTACAGGATCACGGTCAACAATCGCAGGTGTAATGAATTGGCTGTCCTGAAGATTATCAACAATATTTGAAAGTACTCCAGCCATGCGCCCCATAGTAGCTGTCATTTGATCGCGCTCATCATCGTCTTCAGCCCCATAGACCATGGCAACGTTATAAAAATCATCCGCGCGAATGTCTCGCTTTAGAAGGGTGATCAGGCCCTCGTCAGCCCACTCGAGAACTTGTGCTTCAGGATGTTCGGCAAATACAACAATTTCCGCTTCCGTTTTCAAAAGGAGACGCAGTTTCGCAATCGCGGTTTCGCCACCGCCAGCGACAAGGATGCGTTTATTCTGAACCTTCAAGAAAATTGGAAAATGGCGCATCGGCGCTACCTTTTCGAAGCTGAATTGACAATTTGTTCCAATATGCGCTTCAAAATTGGATTTTTCAAAGGATGCGATTTCTAAAAAGGACTACATTAAAGAACAAAATTCCAAAAACGTCGGAATTGGTAGGCAACCTGTCCGCCAACCGCAATAACTCTCTTTAAAGACGTTGTTTTCCAGGTTTTCAAAGACAATACTGTCTTGGTTTAAAAGGGAGTTTTCATGCGCTGGGATCGTACACTTCAACTGGTTGAAGCACATGCTGAGGGAGAGATCGGGCGTGTGGTTACTGGTGGACAACCGAAAATACCCGGAAAGACGTTGCAGGAAAAATTCCGTTATCTCCTGAACGAACAGGACTTAAGGCATAGCTTGTGTCTAGAGCCTCGAGGTGCGGCAGCGGGTTCTGTCATTTTGCTTTTTGCTCCAGAGGATCCAGAGAATGATGCTGGCATTGTTATTCTACAGCCGGATCAAGCGCATGCCATGTCTGGCTCAAATGCGATTTGTGCAACGACGGTCTTACTGGAAACGGGCATAATCGAGATGCAGGAAGGCGAAATTCTTGTTCGTCTGGAGACCGCTGCTGGGCTCGTAGTAGCAAAAGCCCAGTGCGAAGAAGGCAAATGTGTGAGCGTGACCCTTTCAATGCCGGCCTCATTTGTCGAGCAATTGGATTGTACAATAGAGACCGGGCAATGGGGCAGAATTAATGCTGATATCGCATTTGGCGGCGTATTCTATGCGATTATTGATGCTGAGCGATTGGGGATGAAAATCGAACCGGCACAAGCACGACAACTCTCTGATGCCGGCATGGCTCTGAAAGAAATCCTGAATAAACAGCTTTCGGTGACTCATCCCGAAAATCCGGACATTCACGGCATTGCGTATGTCATGTTTCGGCAGAACGAAGATGATGGCACGGTCCGAACTGCTACGACGATGTGGCCGGGACGTCTCGATCGCTCGCCTTGTGGCACTGGCAATTCTGCCAATCTGGCGACACGGGTTGAGCGCGGCGAAATAAGCGAAGGAGACGTCTATTTTTCGCGTTCCACAATCGATAGTCAATTCAAGGTCAGACACGCGGGCACAACAATGATTGGAAACAAGCAAGCCGTTCTCCCGGAGATTACAGGCAGAGGTTGGATTTACGGCATGCATCAGATAGGATTTGATCCGAGCGACCCCTTCAAAAGCGGATTTGCATTAACTGACACTTGGGGTGTGGATGCGGGGAAGATCAGGCCTTAAAAACCAAAAGCTTGCCGCCGATCTGCTCCTTTTCCAGGTATTCGATATCCAGAAGCTCTTTGAGTTCAAGAGCGTGCTGATCGACCACAGCTGAAAGCCGGTTTTCCCAATCCATATCCAGCCAGCCATTTCCATTGACGGTCAGTATGATCTTGCCACCCGGCTTGGTAATGTCGATCAGATGAGGAATATGCTCTGCGTGGGGCGGTCCATAACCGAATACTCCACATGCAAAAACCGCATCGAATGGTTCTTCATCCAATGGCACAGTCAAGTCGGCTTCCTCCAGAGATGCATAAACACCTGTCTTGTTTGCAACCGCCAGCATTTCTGGAGACAGGTCTCGGCCATGAATGTTTGAATACCCATGTTCGGCAAGCGCCATGCCCGAGAGGCCCGTGCCGCAGCCCGCATCCATCACCCGATTGGTACGATCAGAAACCCTTTGGGCAAATGCCTCTGCGGCCGGCTTGAAGCCCATCCAACCAAAATCGCCGGTAGTTTCAGCGTCATAGGTTTCAGCCCATTTTCGATAAATCTCACGTTGGTCTTCGACCGTGCGGTTCTTGCTATAGACGTTTTTGAGCGTGTCACTATCAACTTGGCGGATCTTACTCAAAACGATGCCCTAAGCCGACATGTCCAACAACGAAGCAAAAACAGCTTCCTGCTTGGCCATCTTTGCCTTGATTGCCTTCTGCAAATCCTCTGGTCTGAGCATGCCCGCATTCCACGTTGCAATTTGGTCAAGACTGTCCGCTACAGAGTGATCACGGGCATAGTTCAGCGACTGCTTAATGCCAGATATGGCCAAGGGTGATTTCTGGGCTATTTCGTGTGCGAGTTGCAACGCGGCCGCAACAACCGCTTCTTGATTTTCATGGATGGAATTTATTAGTCCCCAACCTAATGCCTCTTGAGCCGAGAACCTGCGGCCAGTGTAGGCCAACTCTTTGGCGATGCCCGGAGCAATCAGCTTTGGCAGACGCTGCAACGTTCCCACATCCGCTGCCATGCCAATGTGGATTTCCTCAACGCCGAAGTAAGCATCTTCTGACGCAAGTCTGATATCTGCTGCGGTAATGAAATCTATGCCGCCACCCAGACACGCCCCGTGAATTGCTGTTATGACAGGAAATCGTGCGCGCTCAAGAGCGTTAAACGTATCTTGCAACTCCAAAAGATTTTCCCTAAGCGCAAATGCAGCGCGACCGGGCTCATTGGCAATCAGCCCCATGATAGGTTCAAAAGACGCTAGATCCATTCCGCCGGTGAAGTGTCTGCCTTCGCCGGAAATCACAAGAGCGCGGATTTCGGTATTCTTGCCCATGTCATCAACAATTCTCGGAAGATCCTTCCAAAAATCAGGGGACATGGCATTGGCCTTGTCACCTTTGCTCATGATCATGTGAGCTACATGATTATCAATTTCGGTTTTAAAAAACGTGCTTTCATAAGTCATGGGCGCATCTTAGCGCAAAGCAACCGTAATAAAATAGGAAATCGTTGCGACCGAAGCTGTAAGGACAGTCCCCCAGATCATATCTACAATCGTGACAATTGGCGGCCAGTTTTTCAAAGTCGCAAGATTGGTAATGTCGTAGGTACCATAGGCTACCAAACCCAAGAGCCCGCCGTAGAGAAGCGCAACAGTCCAGCTTTGTTTTTCCAGCGCAGGATAAACTGCGAGGATGACAACTCCCACCACATAAAAAAGATAGAAAAGCCCTGCGATTGCAAGGTTTGGCTTATCCGTCATCAAATGACCGATGTGTGACTTGTAGAATCCAAGAGCCACATATTTCAGCCAGATAAAGTCGATGATCAGAAACGCAATGAGGCCGGCAAGATAAGGTTTGATGAAAAGCATTATTAGTTCCTTTGTCTGTGAAAGAAACTAGGCCCGAAAAAACTTTCGTAAAGTCAATCAGCTATGCTTTTGTCTTGTACCGACTACCTGGCGCAGGCGGTCGATTTGGTGGACCTGCAAAACATTGCGCATTTTCCATCCAGCGCAAAGCATCAGTACCAGTGACTTTCAAGGCTGTATCCGCAACATTTCTGGTTTGGGTAACAACCTGGCAGAACTCAACGGCGTTTCCATCGATGCGATCTTCGCCATCACCATATACCCAAGTCTCGCCAGAAGGAGACTTCAAGGATATTGTCGGCTTTTCTTCAGGCACCTCCAGACCGTGGACCTTGTGGCTCCAGCCAAACGCATTTACACCCAGCATCACAATATTCCTGATGCGATCACCTTCGGGTCGGTCCTTACCGAGCAAGTCGAAAATTGCCTGGCCATGCGCCCAGACCTCCATCTGTCTGGCACTCATGGAGGAGCGGACTGACATATCGGGGCCTGCCCATTTTACTCTTGTTTTTGGGTCGACATGTTGCCACCGCCTGCCCATATCTTTTGACAGGTCAGACCAAAGACTGAGAAGTTCCCTGCCCCGCTCTTTGATCTTACTATTCTCATGATCACGAAGCTTTCCGGCTTTCAGTGCACCAAACAATTCATCAAACATAGTGGTGAATGCATCAGGATCGTTTAGCGAAAGATCCGCACCCAGGTTCCAAAAATGTAGATGCACAAGAATGTCGTTGATGGTCCACCCTTTGAATTGCGTGGGCATGTCGAATTGGGCTTCATCAAGTTCTGAAACCAATTTAATCAGGACTTCGCTTTCTTCAAGAAAATCCGCAGCCTGTTGCATGAAGTCCTCCTAAAAACGGTCTGGAGCATAAGGGGTCATGTCAACATTCGGCTTTTCGCCGGTGATCAGTTGCGCCAGCCAACGGCCGGTCTTAGGCCCTCCGGTCAAACCAAGATGCTGATGACCGAAACCAGCCCAGACATTTGAAGCATTCTTGAGTGCGCCGATAACAGGAAGGGAGTCCGGTGTCGATGGCCTGTGACCCAACCACTCCCTTGTTGAATCGTATTCGAGATTTGGAAATATCTCGTGAGCATTGCGTTTAAGCAACTCGATCGGGGCTTTGCTTGGCCCCGCATCCAACCCACCAAATTCCACGATACCCGCACACCGCAAGCGCCCGTCCATGGAGTTCATGGCAAATTTTTTGGACGAAACCATGGTGTTGGAACGTAAGCTTACATTCGCATTGACAAATTCAACGTGATATCCGCGCTCAGCTTCCATCGGTATCTTTGCACCAAGTTTCGCGCAAAGCATGCTCGACCAAGCACCTGAAGTGATGACAACCTGATCCGCTTCAATCTGTCCTTCGCTTGTCTCTACCGCTTTTGCAATTCCGTTTTCTGTGGTGATGTTGGTCACGTCCGCTACGACCAATTGACCGCCCTGATCCAAAAAGACACCACCTAATGCGCCGACATATTCGCCTGGGTCGGTTATCTGTCCGTGATTGGGACAGCGCACGGCGTATCCAAACTTACCAGCCAATTCAGGATCGTAATTGGCAAGTGCGTCTTGATCCAATTCTTCATCTTCGAAGCCAAGGTCTCGTCTTTGCCGCCATGCAAACGCATCTTTTTCGAAACCATGTTTGTTGTCATACGCATGAACATAATCACCTGCACGGATAAAGCGCTCTGCTGGCGTGCCTTTTGCCAGTGCCATATGTTGGTCCACCGTGTCATACATGACCTCGGCCAATCCTTTGCCAATCCGCTTTACATCGTCGGCATTCGCATAAGAAAGGTATTTAAAGAGAAACGGCAAAAGCTGAGGGAGATAAGACCACCGCAAGAACAGCGGCTCGTTGCCGCTAAACAGCATGCCAGGTGCTTTTTTCAATAATCCGGGAACAGTAACGGGCACAACAGCGGAAGCAGCAAGTACGCCTGCATTGCCATAAGATGTACCAGCGGCAAAACCTTCGCGGTCAACCAAAGTGACCCTTACGCCTGAGCGCTGAAGCCAGAGAGCTGTCGACACACCCACAATGCCAGCGCCTATGACGATTGTATGATCCACCTTGCTCATGCAAATTCCTCCGAGCGCAACAAAATCATTTCAATTTGCATCACGCAAGAAAAAACCCCGGGCTATGCCCGGGGTTTTCTATCTTCCGTATAGGGAGGAAATTATACAGAATAATACATGTCGAATTCAACTGGGTGAGGTGTATGCTCAAAGCGGATAACCTCTTCCATTTTCAGTTCGATGTAAGCATCGATCTGGTCTTTGTCGAATACGTCGCCTTCGCAAAGGAACTTGTAGTCTTTTGCCAAGCTGTCGAGCGCTTCACGCAAAGACCCAGAAACGGTCGGGATGCGCTTGAGCTGGCTTGGAGGTAGATCGTAAAGGTCCTTGTCCATCGCGTCACCGGGATGGATTTTGTTTTTGATACCATCAAGACCAGCCATCAACATCGCAGCAAATGCAAGATATGGGTTTGCGGTTGGATCAGGGAAGCGAACCTCAACACGTTTTGACTTAGGCGAAGAGCCGAAAGGAATACGGCAAGACGCTGAACGGTTGCGAGATGAATAAGCGAGAAGCACTGGCGCTTCATAACCCGGAACAAGACGCTTGTAAGAGTTTGTTGATGGGTTGGTAAAGGCGTTCAGCGCTTTTGCGTGCTTGATGATACCACCGATGTAGTACAAGCAGTTTTCAGACAAACCAGCATATTCATTACCAGCGAATGTTGGCTTGCCGTCTTTCCAGATCGACTGGTGAACGTGCATGCCGGTACCGTTGTCCCCATAAACTGGCTTCGGCATGAATGTCGCTGTTTTACCGTACGCATGAGCTACCTGATGTACTGCGTATTTGTAGATCTGCATCTTGTCAGCGTTGGTTGAAAGTGTGTCGAACATGATACCGAGTTCGTGCTGAGCAGCAGCCACTTCGTGGTGATGCTTTTCAACCTGAATGCCCATTTCTGACATCACTGACAGCATTTCACCGCGGTAGTCTTGTCCGGAATCGATTGGTGGCACAGGGAAGTAACCGCCCTTGGTGCGTGGGCGGTGACCCATATTGCCTGCTTCGTACTCAGCATCCATGTTTGATGGCAATTCTGAACAGTCGAGCTTGAAGCCAGTATTGTACGGATCAGCTGCGAAACGCACGTCATCAAACACGAAGAACTCAGCTTCAGGACCTACGTAAACAGTGTCACCAAGGCCGGTAGACTTCAGATACGCTTCTGCTTTCTTGGCGGTGCCGCGCGGGTCACGGTTGTAAGGCTCGCCGGTAGATGGATCCAAGATATCACAGAAAATCGCCATTGTGGACTGGGCAAAGAATGGGTCCATGTGTGCGGAAGATGCGTCCAGAGCGAGGTTCATGTCTGACTCATTGATCGCTTTCCAACCGGCGATTGAAGAACCATCGAACATAACGCCATCTGCAAACATGTCTTTGTCAACAATGCTCGCATCCATGGTTACATGCTGCATCTTACCGCGAGGATCGGTAAAGCGCAGGTCGAGGAATTTGATATCCTCGTCCTTGATTTTCTTAATGATTGAACTTGCGTCGCTCATTTCTCTGCCTTTCTTTTTTCAAACTGAATGGACGAAATATCCGCCCGACTGATTTGTTGTAATGATTGTTTAGATTGCTTCCGAACCAGTTTCACCAGTACGAATTCTGATTACTTCTTCAACGCTGGACACGAAAATCTTGCCGTCGCCGATGCGACCGGTTTGAGCAGCGTTACGTATGGCTTCCACTGCTTTCTCGACCATGTCGTCATCGGTTACGATTTCGAGTTTAACCTTGGGAAGAAAATCAACAACATACTCGGCCCCGCGATAAAGTTCGGTATGGCCTTTTTGTCGACCAAATCCTTTAGCTTCTGTCACTGTAATGCCTTGCAGCCCAACTTCCTGAAGCGCTTCTTTCACTTCATCCAGTTTGAACGGCTTAATAATTGCTTCAATTTTTTTCATGTTTCACCTGTGCAATTTCGAGGACAGGTGTCACTAGCGCGTTCGACTCAACAAGCCCAAAGTTCGAAACATAAGAATTTCTCAAGTGACAAAACTCGCGCTGGCTTAAAATCAGCCTGCAAAAAGCCTATTTTTAGGCATTGTGCATATTTATTAGGCATATTTACTACACTTTGGGAAAGAGATGATATCTACAGAATTATTGCAGAAACCAACAAGTTTCTGCTTGGATTTTTGAAAAGCTACCCCTATAAGACACGCCTATCTACAGAAGCGCTGCTTCATTTCTCGGTACGCGGGTATGGTGAAATTGGTAGACACGCCAGATTTAGGTTCTGGTGCCGCAAGGCGTGGGAGTTCAAGTCTCTCTACCCGCACCAATTGAATTTCCTCAGTAAAATCAATGCCTTATTTTTTGCACATTTTGGACCGCCAGAAATCCGTGTTCCAGACACACCAGATATTTGTCACACATTGTTTTCACTAGTGAAGAGGTTTTTCTGCTAAACTCTTGTTATTACTTAATTTTTACAAGATTGAAAACTGTGACAATTTTTCAAAACTGTGACATCTGGTGTGTCTGTAGCGTTCATTTTTAGAAATTCCATACTTCTTGAACGCTGAAAAGAATGCATAAATGGCTCATTTGAGCCCAAAGCAGATTGATTATCGACTTCCCAAAAGCTGTTTTTTGATGTTCTTTCGATATGGGTAAGCGTCATTGGCTGCTGCTCCAGTTATGTTATGTTGTGTACCTCGCGATGATCGAAAAGGGATTAGGAAAAATGATCAAAATTCTAGGAGGCATATTGGGAATTTTGGTTATAGCAATGGTAGTTCTAAGTCTAACAGGACGCAAAGAATATCGGGCTGAAATCATAATTCCCGCCACACCTGAACAGGTCTGGGATGTGCTGATGGATACCGCTTCGTATTCCGAATGGAACCCAGTATTTGTTCAGGTTGACGGTCAATACAGCGTTGGGTCTAACGTGACCAACCATGTTCAACCACCAACGGGTGATATCATCAAAATTGAAAACCAAGTTCTTGAATTAGAAAAATCTCGCCGTCTTCGCCAAACAGGTGGTGTGACTGGCATAATAACCTTCGACCACAGCTGGACGCTTGAGCCTGTGGACGGCGGCACGAAGGTTATCCAATATGAGATTGATCGCGGTGCGTATGTTTGGTTTTGGGACGATAGTTGGGTGCAGCCTTCATATGAAAAGGTGAATGAAGCTCTTCGAAAGCATGTGCTAGTCGAGAACTAAAAATGCTGCGAAGCACTATGTGCTCGACGACAGCTTTGTCCGCAGAGCGGCCATTTCAGAACCAACACCAAACTGTGACGAACTGTGACGCCAACGTCACACTTTAAGTCGTGCTCCCCTTGGAAAATAAGGTTTTTCGAAATACCGACTAGATTTAGGTTCTGGTGCCGCAAGGCGTGGGAGTTCAAGTCTCTCTACCCGCACCAATTTTGTATACATTACATTTCTGTTGAATATTCAGGTTCACGGGTTTTGAAGTCACCCCTCTCTGCACACGAAGCTGGGCTAGAATTTGCAGGGTGAAAGGCTGTATGCGTTCCCACACTTCCGGACTTCTAAGGAACTCTTACTTTCAAATCAGTGTTTCGGTCCTACCAACAGATAATTTCAAGCCACGAATCTTCTGGAAAAACAAACCTCGAAACAATAGCCAATAACCTCTCAAACATTGCTGCTTGCAATCCCGCAAACAGGCCGCATAACATACATAACGACATAAGCCAGAAACCCGTTCGGGCTGCTTTAAAACATGTTCAAGTCTCCGAATGACGGAAAAGGACCCCAGATGCGCATCACCACCTATTCCGTTGATGGCGAGATGTTTTACGGCGCAGTTGCCGAGACGGGAATGATCGCGCTTAGCCCGCAAATTCTCCAATGGCCAACGCTTTATGATGCGATAGCTGCAGGTGGGTTGGACGAGGTGGTTGAGGCAGCGCAAGGCCAGGAAGTCACCCATACCAATTTTCAATATGAGATGGTCATGCCAAACGCACCTCGCATTCTTTGTGTCGGCGTGAATTTTCCGGACCGCAACGCCGAATATAAGGACGGAAGCGCACAGCCGGAATACATGTCTCTTTTCCCACGCTTTGCTACCGGATTTACTGGACATAAACGCAATCTGGTCCGCCCTCCTGAGAACCATACGCTAGACTATGAGGGCGAAGTAGCAATTGTCATCGGCAAGAGTGGGCGGCGAATTTCGCAAGAAGATGCCTATGACCACATCGCCGCGCTGACATTGTGCAACGAGGGCACGATCAGAGATTGGGTGCGACATGCAAAGTTTAACGTCACGCAAGGAAAAAACTGGGATAAGTCTGGTGCTATTGGACCCTGGCTTGTGCCTTTCCACGATGCTGCTCAATTGGATGATGCCCGCATCATTACCCGCGTAAATGGCGAGGTACGCCAGGATGATACACTCAATCGCATGATGTTCCCGATCCGGCGCGAGATCGAGTACATCTCGACCTTCATGACTTTGCAGCCCGGCGATATTATCGTGACAGGCACGCCCACGGGTTCCGGTGCGCGACTTGATCCGCCCCAGTATTTAAAACCCGGAGATGTGGTCGAGATTGAAGTTGATGGCATAGGTATACTACGCAACGGCGTAGAAGATGAGGTTGTGTCATGAACGATTTTCACACCGAGGCCGCTGCTGATTTACTCAATGCAGAGGAGACGCGACAGCAGATCGGGCTGCTTACCCTGCGCAATCCCGAAATGACGATGGACGATGCCTATGAGATCCAAAATGCGCTCCACCGCGCCAAGCTGGCAGCAGGACGCAAGGTGATCGGTTGGAAGATCGGACTGACATCCAAAGCCATGCAATACGCGTTGAACATTGATATCCCGGACAGCGGCATCCTTTTTGATGATATGGTTTTTGAAACCGGCAGTACTGTCCCTGCAGGACGTTTTATCCAGCCACGAATAGAGGCAGAGATTGCCTTTGTCATGAAAGCATCGCTCTCAGGAGGCGACGTCACACCAGAAGACGTCATTGCCGCCACTGACTATGTTGTCCCATCGATTGAAATTCTGGACACCCGTATTCAACGCGCGGATCCTGAAACGGGCAAGGCGCGGACTGTGCTCGACACGATCAGTGACAACGCCGCCAATGCTGGCATTGTGCTGGGCATGGAACGCCACGCGCTGGATGCTCTTGATTTACGGTGGGTTGGGGCAATCACGTCGCGCGATGGAGAGGTTGAAGAAACAGGTCTTGGCGCGGGCGTTCTGAACGACCCAATAGAAAGCGTGGTCTGGTTGGCCCGTCGGATGTCAAACTATGGCCAATCGATCGAAGCTGGCCATGTTATCTTGTCAGGGAGCTTTATCCGTCCGGTAGAATGTCCTTCCGGCACTCGAATCGATGCTGATTTCGGGCCGTTCGGCTCAGTCAATATCAATTTCGCTTGATGTGGTTTTAACCAAATCGACTGACAATAATCTCTTTCAGCAACGATTAATGTCCTGGAATAAGCTGGCGGTACATTCAAGGAGAAAAGAACTCAGGGCGAGTGACGATCATTCTCGTTGAATTTAAGCTCAAGAGCCTGGGCACAAATTTCCAACACCTGCGATACTACACCCTTTCAAACCTATAAGAGATTTTATGCCGATAGGGCTTGCACGGCGAAATGATACAGTTCGGGAAATTCGATTGATTTGGAGAATCCGGCCACGCCTGCGGCTCAAGACAGAACCCCTGATACTTTCTGAACTCTCCGTTCAAACCGCCGCCGTTGTAAAACTGAAGTCCGCATTCATTCGACCATAGTTCCATTCTGATGCCAGTCTCTTCGGACGACACCATTGCCATTCTTTTCATAGTATCTCCGGTTCGAGCCACACAAAAATTGTGATCATAGGCCATCTCAGACATTCTGCGTGGTAATCTGAAGTCAAAATTCGTGCCGGCTACTTTCTCTATCGTGCCGGTCGGCATCAATTCCTCATCGGCCGGAAGATAATGATCTGCCATTATCAGAAGTTGATGATCAGATATCGAATCTCCGCAACCCAGATTGAAATAGGGATGTGCTGTTATTGATATGGGGCTGGGTTTCGAACATACAGCAAATATATCGATGCTTAGTTCTTCTGCATCGGAGATTGAATAGGTGACACTGATGTCACAATCTCCGGGAAATCCGCTTGTGCTTTCTTGGTCTATGATTTCAAGTGTGACCGAGGTTTCCGTATGCGCGCTCACACGCCATTCCATATGCGATATTCCTGATCTGCCTCCGTGCAAACAGTGTTTTCCAATCCAGTTTTTGTCCAGTTGACATGCTTCGTTCTCTATCTCAAATGATGCGCCACTGATCCGGTTTGAGAAACGGCCAACAATTGACCCAAGATATGGTTCATTGGAAACGTAACTACTTAGATCAGAATGTTGCAGAACCAGAGAACGTGGGTGGCCTTCCAAGTATAGCCCCACCAGTGCAGCGCCCTGCGCTGCAATTTGCGCAGACAATCTGCCATTTCCAATATTGGCGAGATTTTCGTTCTGAAATTTCAAGGTTCGACAATTCTAGCGAATGCGTTGCTGGCTCTTTGCATCAAACAGAAAAATTCGGTCCTTTGCCAACTCGACTGAGACCGATGCCCCTTCTTCAACAGGATCATCGTCCTTTACCTCTACGACAATTCTCTCTCCTGTAGGAGCAGTCAGGTAATCATAAGAGACACCCCCAAGCCTTTCACGAATGTCCAACGTAATGGGTGACTTTTTAAGTGCCACGGATACATCCTGCGGCCTGATGCCGACAATGAGTTCGCCCCCTGCTTCCGGCAGCTTTGTTTTAACCTTGTATATCTTATCGCCTAAGGCCGGAATTCTGACGCCGTTTTTGTCGGCAAATCCTTTCAAGAAGTTCATCGCGGGTGAGCCAATAAATCCAGCGACAAACACATTGTCCGGATCCTGATACAATTCCATTGGGCTCCCGACCTGTTCGATCAACCCCGCGCGTAGGACAACAATTTTGTCAGCCAATGTCATGGCCTCGACTTGATCATGGGTGACATAGATCATAGTCGCTCCCAATTCCTTGTGGAGGCGTGCTATTTCAACACGCATGCCGACGCGCAATTCGGCATCGAGATTGGAAAGCGGCTCATCAAAAAGAAACACGTCCGGTCCCCGGGTGATGGCCCTTCCAATGGCAACCCGTTGACGCTGTCCCCCTGACAAGGCAGCCGGTTTGCGCTCAAGATATTCCTCAAGTTTCAAAATACGGGCTGCCTCAGAAACCTTTTGGTCAATTTCATCCTTCGGGACTTTGTTCATCTTCAAACCAAAGCCCATGTTCTCGGCCACCGTCATATGCGGATACAACGCATAGGTTTGAAACACCATGGCAATACCGCGATCAGAGGGTTCAGCATGGGTTACATCGCGGTCATTGATGCTGATTGTCCCGGAAGTCGTTTCTTCCAGTCCGGCAATCATCCGCAACAAAGTGGACTTGCCACATCCCGATGGCCCCACAAAAACGCAGAACTCTCCATCACCTATTTCGAGATCCACTCCATGGATCACCTCGGTCTCACCGTATTTTTTCTTTACATCACCGATTTCTACTCCGGGCACCGCGCTACTCCTCCCATTAGCTCGTTTGCGGAAAATTCCACACTTCTGCTTCGCGAGCAATCTTTTGTGCGGTCTCCAGCAATTTCGAACGAAATTGCGAAATACTATCCAGACAATGCCTGCTTGTTGACGAAGCGATCGACAAAGCACCCAGTGGCCGGCCGTTTTGCCGTAATATTGGGGCTGCAATTGAGATCACACCCAACTCATGTTCTTCACGGTCAAAGGCAATGCCAGCTCGTTTGACTGTTTCCAATTCAGTCATCAGTTCTTTTCTTGATCCACATGTATTGGGCGTGAATCTGAAAAAGTTCTGTTGATCAAGAGCGTGCTCCAAACGATTTGAGGGCAGATGGGCAAGAATGGCTTTGCCGACTCCGGTGCAATGTGCCGGTGCAATCAATCCGACACGTGCTAGAGTATCGGAATTTCCCGCTCTGCGAATCTTATCCACAAACAAGACTTGCCCGGCATCCATCTGCGCAAGGTGTACTGTCTCATCAATACCTTCCGACAATTGCAAGATTGCAGGACCGGCAATTCTTGCAAGCGAAGATTGGGACCAGGCTGAATTTGCAAGGCGTACCAATTTCAAACCCAACCAATACGTCTGTTTCTCAGAATCATAGGCGAGCATTTGTTGGCGTGTCAGGGTATTCAACAACCTGTAAAGTGTGGCCTTGGGATGCTCACTTACCTTGAGAATCTCAGTAAATCTCACAGGACGCTCAAATGCAGCGACCTGATCCAGTACACTCAGCGCTTTTCCAACCGTTCCGTCAGAGACAATTGGCTTGGTCAATTCATTTCCTCTTCACTATCACACCCCAACCGCTAATATCTGGACTGAGAAGGATTTTGGTTTGACAAGCTTATGACCACACACTTAAGATTTCAATAGTTGAAAACTTGTTCCATTATTTGGAACTAAAATTTGCATCGATTCAGCTTCTGGAGGAAAGCATGCTACAAAAAACAAGAAAGTTTCTAACCGCGACTGCGATCTCGCTGTTTGCCACAACGTCAGCCTTCGCTGGTGAACTCAATATTATTTTTGACGACACAAATCCCGGCCCGAAAGCGGGATTTGAAGCAGCGGTTGCAGCATTTGAAAAAGCGCATCCGGAAGTTACAGTCAACGCTTCAATCAATGATCGAGAAGCGCACAAAACTGCTATCGGCAACTTTCTGACCGCTGAAGCGCCTGATCTGACGACATGGTATCCAGGCAACCGGATGGGACCATTTGTCGATGCCGGTTTGTTCACAGATATTTCTGATCTCTGGGCGTCCGATCCAAACCTCTCGGAAAACTTCAACGCCATCAAGCCGACCATGACTCGCGACGGTAAGCAGTGGGGTGTTCCATACTCTTACTATCAATGGGGTGTCTATTATCGGAAAGACATTTTCGACAAGCTTAACCTCTCTGAGCCTAAAACATGGGACGAACTCCTTGGTGCTTGTGACACCATGAAAGAAGCTGGTGTCACACCGTTCACCATTGGCACGAAATTTCTTTGGACTGCTGCAGGCGTCTTTGATTATCTGAATCTGCGTACGAACGGGTATGATGTCCATAATGATCTAACCGGCGGCAAGATTGCGTATTCAGATCCGCGAATCCAGAAGACATTCGCAAATTGGAAGACCATGTTGGAACGTTGTAGCTTTGTTTCAAACCACTCAACCATGTCCTGGCAAGATGCCTTGTCACCGTTCGCAAATGGCGATGCTGCAATGTATGTGATGGGTAATTTTGCAGTGTCGGGCATGAAGGATGCGGGCTTAACGGAAGAGCAAATCGATTACTTCCAGTTTCCCGAAATCACCCCGGGATTAGCGCGTGCCGAGGAAGCTCCAGCCGATGCGTTCTTTATTCCGGCAAAGGCGAAAAACAAGGAAGATGCACTTAAATTCCTTGCTTTTATTTCGCGCCCGGAAGTGTTGGCAGAGTGGAACAAAACCATCGGCCAACTTCCACCCAATGCCAAATCAGAAGTGGGTGATAGCAAGTTTTTGCAGGAAGGTTTTGCAACACTCTCAACAGCCGCTGGCTTGGCGCAATTTTATGATCGGGACGCACCGGCAGAAATGGCTAAGGCGGGCATGGAAGGCTTCCAGCAATTCATGAATGACCCATCCAAGCTTGATGAGATTACTGCTCGCTTGGACGCAGTTCAAAAAGAAGTCTACAAATAAGAGAACAGCATCCGGAGCAGTTTCTGCTTCGGATGCCTCCATTAAAAACTAGTCGCAGGTTCGCTAATAATCGCATGCCACCAGAAGTTGACCCTCAGGCGGGTTATGGAGATTAAAAATGGCATTGAGTTCCAGTCTCGAAAACCGAGAGTTTGAAAACCGCACTTTTTTCCAGAGGAACCGCATGGCAATCGTGCCCTGGGTTTTCCTGCTTCCAGCGGTTCTATTTTTCCTGGTCTATGTCATCATTCCTATTTTCCAGTCTCTTTGGATTTCGCTCTATGAGTGGGATGGCCTTTACCGACCTGATGGCACTTGGACCGCACAATGGGTTGGATTTGAAAATTATGCCAAGCTTTGGACTGACGAGAAGTTCTGGACATCGCTGAGGAACAATATTGCCTGGTTGCTTTTGTTTATGCTTGCGGTGCCGATGGGACTCTTTATTGCGCTATTTCTAAACCAAACGGTCACGGGAATGCGCTTTTACAAATCCCTCTTTTTCTTTCCATTCGTAATCAGCCAGGTGGTTGTCGGTCTTATATTCGGGTGGTTCTACAATCCTGAGTTTGGTGTGGTCGGGCAGATATGGAAATTCTTGTTTTGTGAAGAAGTCATCAACATTGTCGGAAACGTATCAACTAGATGCTCCGTTGAACCTCCCGCGCTATTGGCAAGCGAGGAATACGCAACATACGGAATAATCGCAGCGGGCCTTTGGCCTCAAATCGCCTATTGCATGATTTTGTATCTGACTGGCCTGAATAATGTGTCGCCAGATCAGATTGAGGCAGCCCGTATTGACGGAGCAAAAGGCTGGAGAATGTTATGGCATGTCGTTCTGCCTCAACTGAAGCCGGCGACATTCATCGCTGTCGTTGTGACCGTTATTGGTGCACTACGTTCGTTTGACATGGTTGCTATCATGACTGCCGGCGGGCCAGGTGTCGGCTCAACGAATGTGCTTGCCTATTATATGTACGAAGCAGCGTTGAGTGAGTTTGGCTTCAGATATGGCTATGGCTCGGCAATCGCTTCTGTGCTGTTTATGATCATGCTGATGTATATCAGCTATTTCCTATTCCGCATGTATCAAGATGAGAGGGGGCGCTGATGTTCCCAAAACCGATACAAAAATCCGGAACACTGACCCGTAACAGTTACAATATTTTGGTTCCTGTATCGCTGGTCATCTGGCTGCTTCCGCTGATCGCCATTTTCATGACATCGATCCGCCCCGAAGGTGACATCACATCAGGCAATGTATTTGGCGTGCCTAGCGATTTTCTGCTGATTGAAAACTACGGTCGAGTGCTTGTTGAAACCGAAGCGCTGAAGTTTTTCTGGAATTCATTGCTTATCACTGTGCCAACCGTCATCCTGTCTATTTCACTTGCTTGCCTTGCTGGATATGCACTCGCAATTTATCGCGTTCCCCTGCCCTTTGTGTCATCCAATGTTGCGGTACCGCTTTTCCTGTTGTTTGTGGCAGGCAATTTTGTTCCATTCCAAATTTTGATGGTCCCGGTACGAAATCTGACCAGCAATCTCGGTTTATACAATACCATCTGGGCCCTGATCCTGTTTCATGGTGCATTTCAGACCGGGTTTTGCACTCTTTTCATGCGCAATTTTATTAAGGCACTTCCCTACGAGTTGATTGAAAGCGCGCGAATTGAGGGGGTCGGTGAGTTCAAAATTTTCTGGCATATTGTTCTGCCATTGGTTCGCCCGGCACTGGCTGCACTAGCGGTTCTTATTTTCACCTTCATATGGAACGAGTATTTCTGGGCGACCGTTCTGACAACCGATGAGTCAGCGAAACCGATTACTGCGGGGATGGAATCAATTAAAGGTCAGTACTTGACCAGTTGGAGCCTTTATTCCGCCGCCGCTATCATGGCTGCAGTCCCGCCTGTGTTGATGTTTTTTGCAATGCAAAAACACTTCATTGCCGGACTTACTCTTGGAGCTGTAAAATGACCAAGCTTACATTCATTGGCGCCGGTTCAACCATCTTCATGCGCAACATCATTGGAGACATGCTCCATTTTGATGCCCTGAGGGATGCGACCATCGCTTTGATGGATATTGATTCCAAACGGCTGGAAGAATCTGCCACTGTTGCCAGGCGCATGATTGAAACCATGGCAAGCGATGCAACAGTCACCACCTTCACGAACCAGCGTGAAGCTCTCGAAGGTGCAGATTTTGTCGTAACCGCATTTCAGATCGGCGGCTATGACCCCTGTACGATTTCGGATTTCGAAATTCCGAAAAGATATGGATTGAGACAAACCATTGCTGATACGCTAGGTGTTGGCGGCATCATGCGTGGTTTACGCACCGTCCCACATTTATGGAAAGTCGCAGAAGACATGACAGCGGTCTGTCCGGATGCGCTTCTTATGCAGTATGTCAATCCGATGGCGATCAATACGTGGGCCATCGCGGAACGCTTTCCACACATCAAGCAGGTGGGGCTTTGCCACTCGGTTCAAAATACAATCCAAGAACTCGCACATGATCTCAATATAAACGAGAGCGATTTTCGTTACCATGTAGCAGGTGTGAACCATGTAGCATTTTTTCTCAAACTTGAGGACACACAAGGTCAGTCGCTTTATCCAAGACTTAGTGCAGGTTACAGGGCCGGTAAGCTGCCAAAACCACCTCTACTCATGCCGCGCTGCGGAAACAAAGTGAGATATGAGGTGATGGAGCACCTGGGCTATTTTTGCACCGAAAGTTCTGAGCATTTGGCGGAATATGTACCGTGGTTCATCAAAGATGGGCGTGACGACCTAATTGAGGAATTTGGCATTCCTTTGGATGAATATCCAAAGCGATGTATCGAACAGGTCCGGGACTGGCAAACACAAGCTGCCACACTGACACAACAAGCGATGATCGATGTCCCAAAGAGCCATGAATTTGCAGCAGAGATCATGAATGCGCTTGTTACCAACACCCCCATCACAATCTACGGCAATTTGCCAAATCATGGGCAAATACCACAGCTACCCTTGCGCGCCGCTGTGGAAACACCTTGCCTGGTTGATCAAAATGGAATCCAACCAACTGTCGTTGAAGATATCCCGCCTCAGCTGGTTGCATTGATGAGAACACAAATCAATGTTCAGGAACTGACAGTACGCGCGCTCGTGGATGAGAATTTAGAATATGTTCATCACGCAGCGATGATGGATCCACACACGGCAGCCGAGCTTGATTTGAGGCAAATACGCTCACTCGTGAATGACCTTTTAGCCGCACATGGTGACTGGCTTCCTGAATGGACTCAGAATGTAAGAGCCGCTTAGGGTGCAACATAAGCGCTGGTCAATTACGCAAAAGGCTTTAAAACGTTTCAGAATTCAACAATCTGCTTTGAGGTCAAACAACAATGAATGTGAGTGTTTTTGACACCAGAACCTGCATCCTGGGTGAAGGCCCGTTGTGGCACCCAATAAGAAAGCAGTTGTTCTGGTTCGACATTATTGGGAAAAAACTTCTGTCCCAGTCAAACGGCGAAAAACTCGAATGGCAGTTTGAAGAGTGTGTCTCTGCTGCAGGATGGATCGATACCGAAACCCTGTTGGTTGCATCCGAGACGGGTTTGTATCGATTTGATATCTCAAGTGGAGAAATGACCCACGTAATTGATCTTGAGAAAGATAACATCGTCACCCGATCAAACGATGGACGTGCTGACCCATGGGGTGGGTTCTGGATCGGTACTATGGGAAAGAGACTGGAACCAAGAGCCGGAGCGATTTATCGCTACTATAACGGATCAATTACAAAACTCTATTCAGATATTTCGATTCCCAATGCAATTTGCTTTTCACCAGACAAGAAATTTGGCTATTTCGCTGACACAGGTGCACAGCAAATTATGCGGCAGGAACTTGATCACAATGGCTGGCCAAAAGGAGAGCCAGAAGTGTTGATTGATCTGCGGAACGAAGGAATTAACCCTGATGGTGCAGTTACAGACAGAGAGGGAAATATCTGGAATTCTCAATGGGGCGCTTCGCGTGTGGCTTGTTACGGATCTGATGGCTCTTTCAAATTGGCAATAGATTTACCTGCCTCGCAATCAACTTGCCCTGCGTTTGGCGGAGAAGATTTGAAGACCCTATTCATGACCAGCGCCGCAGAAGGGTTGCAACCAGATACCGGCCCTCATGGTCAGACATTTTTGCTTAGCTCAGAAATTGCGGGCCTACCTGAGCCTCAAGCAAAGATCTAATCCATGAAGCGCGAACTTGGCGTCTGCTATTATCCTGAACACTGGCCCAGGGATATTTGGGAACGTGATGCGCAGCAGATGGTCAACATAGGGCTATCTTGGGTTCGCATCGGAGAATTCGGATGGTCTCGGATTGAACCCGTAGAGGGACAATATGAGTTTGATTGGCTGGATGACGCGATCAATATTCTCTTGAATGCAGGCCTGAAAATTGTTCTGGGAACTCCAACAGCCACACCGCCGATTTGGATGGTCAAAAAACACCCACACATGATCGCAATGGACGCGGAGAGAAAACCGCGCAAATTTGGTTCACGCCGACACTATTGCTTCAGTCATCAGGGCTATCGGCAAGAGTGTCGGAAAATTGTAACAAAACTCGCGAAACGATACGGGTCAGACCCACGCATCAGTGCATGGCAGACTGACAATGAGTATGGCTGTCACGATACCACAATTTCTTATAGCGAAGCTGCCAGAGTTGCGTTTCAAGATTGGTTGGCAAACCGATATGGTCAAATAGATTTTCTCAACGAAGCATGGGGCAACGTTTTTTGGTCGATGGAATATTCAGCTTTTGAAGATATCGATCTGCCCAACTTGACCGTGACCGAACCCAACCCATCGCATGTTCTCGCTTTTCGCAGATTCTGTTCCGATCAGGTCATCTCTTTCAATCAGGAACAGACAGGCATTCTCAGGGCGCATGGCACGGCTCCAATTACTCACAATTTCATGGGCCGGGTAATCGATTTCGATCATTTTAAGGTTGGTGAGGATCTCGATTTTTCCTGTTGGGACAGTTACCCACTTGGCT
>JASJDO010000124.1 GCA_030065115.1 Rhizobiaceae bacterium
CCAACCGTGGGTGAGATATAGAGATTTGGACAGGCTTCGCAGTTTTAGTTTGTCATAGGAAATATCAATCGCTTTCATGTCTTGGACATCAATCTTATGCCAGACCACATGAGCATGAAGTCGGGCATCCTTGATGTGAAAGACGACCGCTCGACTTTGTCCTTCCAGACCAAGAGCCCGCTCCGCTTCGTTGATGGCATTTTCAAAGATTTCTGTATTCACAATTTCATCCCGGGGAGGATTAAGGCTCAAGCTGTAGAGAAACTTCTTACACTTGGTACCAAGTGCAATGGCTTGTGCTTCTTTAAAGGCACCATTCAAATCGGCTGCTGTGAAACCGCGCAGTTCATGAATGATGACCTGTTCGTTATCGATTACGTTTGTCAGATGGCGTGCTAGCTGTCCGCCGCCGCCGCGCGAGTTGCCATGTAAGATCATGCTCTGAAATCATCCTTCAATCCAAGTGCGGTGATAAGACTTAAGCGAATGTCGGTGATTTGCTCACAGGCTAAGTTTATGTCCTTCATGGTTTGCTCATCCAAGAGGAGAGAGCCGCTTTTGACTTCGTATGCTATCTGGGAGAGATTTCTGGCTATTTCAGATTGTCCAAGAAGTCCGATAGCCTGCGCGAGTGCCTTTCGGTCCTTCACTAAAGCACTACCACTGAGTTTGCGTTTGCAAGCAGAGCTTCGAAACAGACAGCTTTTGATGTAGGCATTTATGGGTATGCCGGATGCCAGTTTGTTCAGTTCCTCTTTTTCTTCTTCCGTAAGGCGAAGAGAAATTGGAGAAGGTCTTTTCGGTTTTGCACTTGCCATGAAATCTACGACATTGTGCGACTGGTGAAGCTCAGCTTGTATCAGCTAGGCATCGGTCGCAAAATGTCCCATGCTGCGTGCATGAGGCGGCGAGTGGGTTCACGCCCTTGAGATTCTTCTGAAAAATCGCTTCGTAGGTGCCGTTGGTTGCGAGCCCCCGCAACCAACTTCAAATCATGTAAGCGATTGGAAATTCGCCTGTTTGGGTAGATCGCCACCAAGTGGACGCGCGCGTCTGAATATTTCCGATGTGTTAATTCAGGTTATCATTTTTTGCGAGTCATCGATTTTGATTCATGTTCAGGAAACGCTCGGCATTTCAACACATACTCATTGGTGAAGGTAACACAGAAGCAGGGAGTTTTGCTTTCAGTGTTTTGCCGGCCTCGCGTTTTTGAGTGCCTGCCAGACACTTAGAACATAGAGATCGTTTGAATGTATGGAGTAGAAAACGATGCAAGCTTCCAAAGTGACACCTGTGATCCTCGCAGGTGGTAAAGGCACACGCCTTTGGCCAATTTCCAGAACTGAATTGCCAAAACAATTCTGCAAATTTGGGCCAGAAATGAGCCTGTTTCAGCAAACAGTTTCGCGCCTTTGTAATGATGAGGTTTTCGGAAAACCCATTGTCCTAACCAATTCTTTTCACCTTAGTCTTGTTTCCGCACAATTGGCTGAAATCGGCGTGACTGCTGAACAGATCATTTGTGAACCCTGCGGTCGGGATACTGCACCAGCGATTGCCCTTGCGGCAATAATTGGCAAGCGGCAGAACCATGACATGATGATGGTTGTGCCTTCTGACCATAGAATGGACGATGGTGATGAGTTCGTGATTGCGACACAAAAGTCTACGGTAATTGCCAGTGAGTACGGCAAGATTGTTACTTTTGGGGTGAAGCCGGACTACCCGGCTACCGGCTATGGGTATGTAGAAGCCGGTGTGGAAATTGCAGATGGACTGGGTTTTACGCTCTCGTCCTTTATTGAGAAGCCCGATCTTAAAAAGGCAGAACGCTTGTTAGAGAATGAACGTGTGTTCTGGAATGCAGGAATGTTTCTGTTCGCACCAAAGGTTATGTGTCGTGAACTCGAAACCTTTGCTCCAGACCTCAAGAGCAAAGTGTGCAAGTCGGTATATGCATGCGATCTTTCGAAACCAGTTGTTTGGCCGGATGAAATGAGTTTCTCTCAAATCGAACCTATCTCAATAGATTATGCCGTAATGGAAAAAACTGCGGAGGCTGCGGTGGTTCCGGTAAACCCGCAGTGGTCTGATGTTGGGAGTTGGAATGCTGTATGGGAAACGTCGGACCATGATCAAGATGGCAACTGTGTAACGGGAGATGCGATATGTGTTGAAACTGAAAACAGCCTTGTTTCGACCGATGGCCCCTTTGTCGGTGTCGCCGGTGTTTCAGACATTGTTGTTGTAGCCAAACAGGATGCAGTGCTTGTGACTTCGCGCGAGAGCAGTCAATCGGTCAAAGGTCTGATCTCCGAAATGAAATCAGGGCATGATGAACTGACTATTAGACATGCTGGAGAAACACGGCCCTGGGGCGAGTTCACCAGCATTAATCGTGGGGAAAATCACCAGGTCAAAACCATCACTGTTAAACCTGGCGGTCAGCTTTCTCTGCAATATCACTATCATCGTGCTGAGCATTGGGTCGTCGTCGCCGGGACACCAACAGTTACGGTGGGAGAAGAAGTCATGCAAATGACGCCGTGTCAGCAAATATACATTCCGCAAGGCACTGTGCACCGGCTTGAGAATTTGACAGATGATGATGTTCAGATCATTGAAGTTCAATATGGGGCTTATCTTGGTGAAGATGATATTGTGCGCTTGTCAGATGTCTATGGCAGACCAGAAGTCGAGCATTCCAATCCGCAAAAGAATGTGGCGTAGGGAGAAAGGAAATGAACCATATTTTTCTTTTCGACGTAGACGGCACGATTACTCCACCACGACAATCTATGAATCCCCAGTTTGCGGAGTTCTTTGATGACTTTGTCCAGAAGCACTTGGTATTCCTTGTTTCTGGAAGTGATTACAAAAAAATCTGCAAACAGGTTCCACCATATATTCTGTCACACTGTGCCGGCGTTTATGGATGTTCAGGGGCAGAATATGTTGAAGCTGGCAAAACGGTTTTTCAGAACCATCATCCGTTTTGCCAGGACTTGATCAATGACCTAACGCGTTTTGTTGAGGGTAGTTCCTACCCGCGCCGTCATGGCAAACATCTGGAACATCGTCCGGGCATGCTGAATGTCAGCGTTGTTGGCCGAAACGCAAATCTTGAAGAACGTCGACATTATCACGCATGGGATAATAATCTCCGTGAACGCGAAACGTATGTTTCAAAACTTATGAAAAAATATCCTGACTATGAGGCTTCATGTGGCGGTGAAATCAGCATCGATATCGTGCCCAGAGGTTGGAACAAATCGGTGGTGAAGAAGTACATATTGGAAAAGTACCCGGGAAGTTGTCTTACATTTTTTGGAGACCGGATGGGACCCCAGGGGAATGATCGGCCACTTGCGGAAGCGCTCAATACGCCAAGTCGCAGACACAAGGCAATTGAGGTTGAGAACTACAAGGAGACCTGGATTCACTTGCGACATCTGGCTGATGATGGAATGCCAAAATCAGCGCATCTGCAAAATGAGCGCCTCTCTTTGTGGGGGGATATGGTGTCGATCCATTAGTACTATAATCTCGATGATCGATTCGCCCGGTTGAGAGTGTATTGTTAATGAAGTCCTAACAGTGAATCTGAACAATCGGGCATTGTAACTGGCAATGTTTGTTTTTCCTCTAAGCCACTAGATTCTTCGCAAATGCGAGTCTTTTGCGAAGATGAACCCGATACATATATGCAAACTTAAAATCCGTAGCTGCATCAGCAAGCCGTACATTGTTTTGGCATGGGTCTTCTTGTGGGTGTTGCAGTTTCTCAATGCTGCATATGCTCAGGGTTCGCTTTATGAAACATTGCTGGCGGCACGGGAAAACAGTGTGGCGTTGCAGCGGCAAGCGTCAATCTCGCGTAGCGCGTTTGCTGATGTAACCGCTGCGAAATCTGCGCTTTTACCGAATGTATATTTGGATTTCGGTGGTGGCGTATTTTCCCGAAACAGTGACGGTGTTTTAGGCAACTCATATCGAGATCGTGATGGTGTATATGGAAACATCAGTTTGATCCTGTCACATAAAATATGGGACGCAAATGCGCGTGGGTATCAGGTTGATGCAAAATCTGCGCTGGCGGGAGCTGAGGAAAAACTGCACTCACATTATGAGCAGCAGACATATTTGAATGCTGCAAAGGCCCATTTCAACGTCCTGCACGACCGAGTTGTTTCGGAAAAATTTCGAAAACACCACGACGCAATAGAGCGCATTGTTCAAATGGAAAGTTCGCGTTTCGAGCATGATGAGACGACACAAGTCCAGCTTTCACTGGCTCATGCTTACTTGAGCAATTTGAAAAACCTGCGTGATGCAGCAAGTGGCAGACTGCGGAAGTCAAACGCTGTCTATTTAAAGTTGGTAGGTCGTAAACCCGGTTCATATCTGGAAAGTCCAACAATTGAGGAAGCGCTACCGAATACACTGTCCGAGGCCATCATCATTGCCAAACGAAAGAGCCCTCTACTCAAGGCAAAACGGCACTTGATCGATGCGGCTGATTTTGACGTTGCTCACGGAAAGGCTCTTCAGGCGCCAACGCTCTTTTTTGAAGGCAGTATCTCAAAAGGATCATTTCCGGATCGTGAAATCACTGACCTGGCAGCAGCTGGCTTTCGTTTGAGAGTTCCAGTCAATTCCATGAGCGAACGTGATGCCCGTATTTCTCGTCAGCATGAGGCTGCATTCCGGGCACGTCTTGATTTTGATGAAAGCGTTGCAACCATTCTTCATGATGTGAAGTCTGTGTTTTCGGCTCTCCCAGATGCAAGAGCTGCATTTTCGAATGCGAAAAAACGTAAAACCCAACTGGTAGCTGCATACAAAGCAGCCGTGGATGAGCGGCAATTCAAATTGCGCACGACATTTGACATGCTTGAGGTTCACGCGCTCCTGCTTCAGGCAGAGTTGGAAGAAGTGGAAGCGCAGCGCTCGCTCGACATCGCTCGATTTACTTTGCTCTATGCAATCGGAGAACTCGAACTTGGTTCTTCGCTTGATGCCGTGAAGCGCGTGCCGGTGCCTCAACCCAGTATCAGGAAGACAAGAAAGAACTTCCTTGCAGGCCTTCCGACTATGTCCCGATCGAGAGATTTTTGGTCCGGCTTGAGGGGCGCGGCGTTGGATATCAAGCGGAACAGAAATTCTGCCCGGCGTGATGAGGAAATGGGACGTTGAGGTTCCAATGAACGGAAAATTTCGAATGTATGACGGTTTGACGAAGTGGAAAGTTCTGGATCGTGAGCGGGTTTTCCACGCGCCTCCTTATGTATCCGTTTTCAAGGAAAAGGTTGCTGTAAACATCAAACTGGAAATTGATGATTTTTACCGAATTGTTCTCCGGTCGTTTGTAACCTGCGTACCATTTTTGCCAAATGGCAATGTGTTGATGTTGCACCAATACAAGCATGGGCCGGGTGAAGTAACGCTCACCTTTCCTGGCGGATTTATTGAAGAAAGAGAGCCAGCAGAACTCGCCTGTGCGCGTGAATTGCTAGAGGAAACCGGCTATGAAGCTGATAGCTTGAACCGGCTAGGAAGTTTTACAGATAACGGCAATCAACAAGGGTGCAAGGGTACATTTTTCCTTGCGGAAGGATGTCGTATGAAGCAGTTGCCTGACTCCGGTGATCTGGAGGACATGGTGCTAGTCGAATTGGAACCGGCCCAAATCGACAGGGCAATTGCCAATGGGCAGATTTGCATAACACACCATGCTCTTGCCTGGTTGCTGGCCCGGCAAACTTTATGATGTTTTACAGTATTGCCTTTTTGCCCTCGCTCACAAATTGGCTAATCGTTTAGATAGTCTAAACGTGGCAAGGCAAGAATTAACATGCCGAAAATTGTAAAAATATAATAATATCAATAGTTTAATTGATAAATTCACGATTTGTAAAGCATATTTCTTCATACATTTAGCATCTTAGTGAGTGTATGAGTCAGTAGTCGCCAACGTGCAAATTGTTCGTGAAAAACCCTGTCAGCGGTTGCACCACAGAGTAACAGCACCGCTAAAAGTTACCATGGAAGATGGTACAACTCTGGTTGCGACCAACTGGAGTCTGGGCGGCGTGCGACTGGATGGGCTGACATCCCCTTTGTCTGAAATAGGTGAAGTGTTGCAATTGGAACTGGAGTTGCCGTTTCAGGGTTTTGATATTTCATTTCCCGTTAAAGCCGAAGTTGTTCGAACTGTTTCGACAGAAGGCACAATCGGTGCGAAGTTCATTGAACTTAGCGAGCGTGCAAATGATCTGATGAGCCATTTCATCGATGATCTTATCCGCGGAAAAATGGCAACTGTAGATGATACGATTTGCCGGATCGATGTTCCGGTCACCCCCATATCGACCCAGCCGGATGTCAATCCAACTGCCGATGTTCCGGTCAAGCGTTGGCCTGTCAAGACTATCGTTATGTCGGCTTTCTATCTGATGTTGGGGGTTCTCGTATTTCTTTATCTGGGTTTTCTAATCTTCAGCAAGACCGCCCGAATGGAGGTGAGTTCAGCTGTTGTCTCCGCACCTCTTGTCCATCTTGCAATGCCGGTTGATGGAAAGGTATTTCCAGTCGCTCTTGAAAATGGCTCAATTGTCAAACGGGGCCAAAAGCTCGCGCGAATTGAAGGTTCGAGGATTGAAGCCAATATTGCTGACCTGAAACTGCAACTTGAAAAAGACCGGCGCACCCTATTGAGGGCACGTGAGCGTTTGCGAATAGAGACCGAGCGGATGAAACTGTATTCGCTGGTCAAAAGGACAAACATTGATGTTGCGCGCGCCAAGGTTGAAGGTGCGCACCAGGCTTTGGCATCAGCAGATTCACGGATGGAGCGGCTGAGCATTTTAAAAGCAAAAAAGCTCATTACCCAGTTTGAAGTGGACAAGGCACTTGGTGAACGTCGACTGCTCGAGGCTCGTCTCAAGGAGGCAGAGTTGGAGTTGGAGCAAACGGTTGCAACCCAATCCCTTTCCAATCGCCGCCACTTTGATCAACAGCGGTTCGTTGCCGATCTCGACCTGCTGGCACTGGAAGTTGAATCCGCGAATAGCGACCTGCTGTTAACGAGCGAGAACCTTGAACAGCTTGAACGTAAACAAGCAGAAATGCAACTTACAGCACCCTTTGATGGGCGCATCGTGTCAGTCATGGTTTCCTCGCAGTCGAGCCTGTTACAAGGGAAGAAAATCGCCACCATCGAGAAATCTGTAGCACCTGAGGTGACTGCCTTTATGAGTCAGGATCAAGTCGTTCATGTCGGTGTGAATGATGATGCCAATGTCTATTTTCCGGCTTTGGGCAAAAGCTATGAGGCGGTGGTAAAACACATTGATAGAAGTGCTGCGGGATTTCGGTTGAAGGCATCTCACTATGAATGGGCAGGTGACAGGGAGAAATCTGCGTCGGTAGCGCTGGTGCTCAAATTACCAGAGGAAGATCGGACCTATCTGCAAGGGGGACTCCCAGCGGTAGTTGTTTTTTCAAAACGATCAAAAAGTGGAATCTGGGCTGGAATTTCAGGCAAATTCAACTTCATGGGGTCTTGAAGCATGCAGGTGCGTTTTGAACCCTTGCGGAATATTGACGATCCTACTGAGTGGCCGCGTGGCCGTGATAAATGGACAACCGCAATCCTGTTCCAGATTGCTATTTATGTAGCTGTTTGCATGTGTCTCATGCTGAGTGTGCCGAACACCATTCTCGATCCTAAAACCATGACAATTACGATGACCATCGGGTTTCTTGGTATCTGGCGATATGGGTGGTGGTTTACTCATGCCGTAAGATCGGTGATCTACAGCAAACTTGTGTATCCTTCCATGCGGGCGGCTGGCCGCAGGGAATGGGAAGAGGGGTGGCGACCCAGACACATGCACTTCATGATGACCACTTATAAGGAACACCGTGAAATTACCGAGATGGTTGTGCGTTCCATAATTCAGGAGATTGTTGATTCTGGTGTGCCTGGAACAATCTGGCTGGGTTCATCAGATCGCTATGACGAAGATATCATCTCCGATTTCTTGCGACGTGAAGCGAGAGATGTAGACATTACGTTGCGGATTATCCGACAGAATGTTTCAGGCAAACGCGCCGCGATCGGTTTGGTCTTACGAGCGATGAGCCGATTGCCAGTGCTTGATGATGACCTAGTGATTTTTATGGACGGAGACTTTGTGCTGGCAAAGGGTGCTGTTTCACGTTGCATGCCCTTGTTCAAAGTCTACCCCGACTTACAGGCCTGCACGACGGATGAAGAGGTCATTTGCATTGGACCTCGATGGATTGAGAAGTGGCTTCAAATGCGATTTTCGCAAAGAAGACTTGCCATGCAGTCGCATGCCCTTTCGGGGCGGGTTCTGACGCTCACCGGTAGGATGTCTGTATTTCGTGCCAGACATATCAAGAAGCTAGAGTTCATTCGATTGCTTGAAGCAGATCACCTCGATAACTGGTTATGGGGAAATTTCAGATTTCTTTCCGGAGATGACAAAAGCACCTGGTTTTACATGCTGAAGCATGGTGCCCGGATGTGCTATGTGCCGGATGCGCTTGGCTACACAATTGAAGTGGTTGAGGGTTCCGGCATGGAGCGTATGGTGCAAAATTTCAGACGATGGTCGGGAAACATGCTGCGAAATGGTTCCCGAGCAATCGCACTGGGGCCGCGTGCCATGCCGTTCTTTATCTGGTGGTGCCTGATTGATCAGAGGCTTTCAATGTGGACCATGTTGGTAAGTCCGGTTCTGGCTGTATCCGCTTCTTTTCTGGTCGGTATAGATTACCTACTCTCTTACATCATCTTTATTGCTGTAAGCCGGTTGCTCCTGTCGCTGATTCTTTGCACCTATTCCCGAAGAGTGCAACTCAGCTACACTTGGATCCTGTATCTCAATCAGCTCATCAACGCGTCGGTCAAAGTGTATTGTATCTACAGGTTATCCAAACAGAAATGGTCGAACCGTGGTAACCAAAGTTCCGAAAGCGGGAACGACTTTAAGGAAATGGCCAGAACCTGGATGGCAAACTGGTGTACCGCTGTAGCCGTGTCATTGCTGTTTCTGGTTACTGTTCACTATTCAGGACTGGTCTCGTTTCCCACACATTATGAGATGAGAGAAACCCTGCGATATTTTGTCTGATACCGGTTTCAGAATTCGATGATGCCCTCTTGAACGCATTTCGCCACGGCATGGGTCCGGTTTACACAGTTCAGTTTTTTGGACGCATTGTTGAGATAGTGGTTCACTGTATTAAGCGAGATGTCCAGAATAATCCCGATTTCATAGCTGGTTTTTCCAGCCGCAGTCCAATTGAGGCACTGAATTTCTCTCTCACTCAATGCATTGTTCTGCGTAGTAGTCACTTTCTTGATTTCCATAGACTTGTCGAAGACAAAACTCGATAGGAAGCCAAGCTTTGCGAACATGTCCGGATCATGCGGTTTGGGGCAAGAAAACCCGACCATTCCCTTTTTTCCGGAGCGCTCATAAACTGGGAAGAACACACACTCAGCAAGTTGCATTGGTGCATGGTCTTTTTCTTCTGGCTGTTTCGTTTCCCGGACGCTCACTGGCAGGTCCAGATGGATCGGCGATACCGAGCCCCTCAGATCGTCAAACAGATCCCTGAATACTGTTTCATAACTGATATCGAACTCACGAATGATTTCCGGGTCCCAATTGCTGACAATCAGCATTTCATGCAGCTTGAAATTCTCGTCACGCGGAACTTCACTGACCATGAATGTCTTACTGCAGCTTTCGGTGCAAATTAGCCGGAGCACGCGAAAGACATCGTAATTTGTCTCACATGCTGCGATTTCACTAATCATGTCATGACATGAAAGCATCAAGGCCCCATTTGAATTTAACATTTTCAACCCACCTCTAGATGTAATTTCGAATCAATACACCTAAAAGTAGTATAATTTATGATATAATAAAACCTATGGTTGCATTCAGATGGGTAATTTTTGAA
>JASJDO010000125.1 GCA_030065115.1 Rhizobiaceae bacterium
GGCGCCTCGATGGATAATGTTAACAACCGTGCTGTTGCATCCACACACAGCGATACGACGCATTTTTGTCAAAACACGGCCTGCTGATATACCGGCCTGCAATCCAAATCTTGCCTCGCCGCAACGGGTCATGCGCGGTCTTTGGTCACGGCGGTCAGCCTTTGAGCGCCGGAAGTCGCATCGGAGACGGCGGCCCAGCCGCCGTCCCCGGTGCCTATCCCGTCTTCATCTTGGGAGGAGCTAACTTACATGAGCTACAGAGGACGGAATTCGTAAAAATTAACCGGGAAATCAGTGATGGCAGCGGCTGGGTATTCCCGGCTGTTCACCTGCCTTAATCCCGCACGACAACGACCGGGCTGTGGCCAAGAGGCGGTCAATATCCCTCCTGAAATCCCCAAAGCTGATTGACCGCCCCGGCCCCACAACAATTCGAGTGAACAATATTGTGCTTATCCGACTGGTTGCATTTGCCGTGACTGATAGTAGAAGCCGGCATCGAATCAAGGTTGGAACCAAACACCCAATCACATGTGCACAGGGTTCGCTTGCACTTGATTCACGGTGTGATTCACTGTGGTCTTTTAGGGGGCAAAATCGCAAATCATCGAGCCGTTTGTGGCAGTCTTGCCAGTTCCTGATCCACCACTTCAAAGTTGCTGGCATTGCATGCATTCCCCTGCCTTCTGCTTGTTACAGCCGCCTCTTGAATGCCTGTTTAACTGATTGGGGATGATCCACAATAGAAAATATTCTATAATATTATTCAAAATCGATATAACCCGGAGTCCCCGCCATGCGCATGCGTCAACTGGAAGCCTTCAGGGCCACCATACTGAGTGGCTCTGTCAGCCGGGCGGCTTTGATGCTGAAAACCTCCCAGCCAACGCTCAGCAGGCTGTTGTCAGAACTTGAGCATTCCGTCGGATTTCCACTGTTCAATCGCCAACGCGGCCGGATAGAGCCTACCGAGGAAGGCCTCGACTTTTATCAAAAACTCGATGAAGTCTATTCCGCTCTCTCGCATCTGAGAAACTCGGCTGATGAAATCCGCAAAGATCGCACGAACCGGCTCAAGATTTCCGGCTCCTCCGCGCTGGCGACCGCTTTGTTGCCACCTGTATTGGCGCGTTTTTCAAGGGAAAGACCAACGGTACAGGTCTCCTTGCACGCACAAACAGTTCCTGAACTTTTCCGGACATTGCTCAAGTCTGAAGCTGATCTTGTTTTTTCAAACAGGTTGGGCGGCATACAGGATTCACCCAGCACAATCCTGACTTCGGCAAATTTTGTCTGCGTTCTCCCGCCGGGACATCCGCTCGGGAAAAAGAAGGAAATTGGACCCCAAGACCTGAAAGGCGAACCGGTGATACGGCTTGAAGATGCGGACAATCTTGGCTTCACGCAACATGACCGGCTGGCCGAGAAATACGGCTGGTGGCAACATGCAAATGTGGCCACCCAGATTTCCAACGTTGCCTATTCACTGGTTTACAACGGTTTGGGGATCGGGCTTCTTGAACCGTTCTCTGCACCGGCCTGGCAGAAATGCGGCCTCCTAATCCGTCCCTTCCGGCCGCGGCTGCGTTATGATTTTACAGTCAGCATGAGCCCCAATCCAGGAAACCGCAACCTATGCAGGGAACTGGTGGACATTGCGCGGGAGTACATACTGGAACTTGATCTGGACAGCTGGACTTAGGCAGCACGGTCATATCTTGAGCTGCGACCACCATGTATTGAAATTGTGGAGAATGGTACGGTTGGGTGGATTCGAACCACCGACCTCTAGAGCCACAATCTAGCGCTCTAACCAACTGAGCTACAACCGCACTGGCTTTCAACAAAGCAATCTTGAAATACGTTCATCGTATTTCATTTGCAAGAGAAACTTCTGCAAAAATATGCCAAGTTAATACCCTTACAAGAAAATTGTGCCAGTTTTATGGACTTAGGCTCCAGACTCATTGCTCGAATGGAGCCTAATTGCGTTAACCCTGAGTGCAAGGAGTACTACTTACGTAGTCGGGAATTGTGGACCCAAGGCGCGCGCGCAGGTATTTACGTTCTGTTAAGGTAATGGTCGGGACACGGATTGGGCATCAAGAACGCTCCTTATGTATGAGGGGAAACGCCCGATACAAGTGCAAGAAAATTCTGGATGACACAGGGACAAAGCTATTCTTATCTGGATTTGACGGTCCACCCGGACTTGTCAAAACACGTCCTGTCACCTGACCCGACTGTTCTTTTCTCAAATGATCTCGATGCGATCCTATGGGCCAATGCTGCTGGCGCAAAACTTTTTGGTGGTAAAGGGGTTGTCGAACTGTTGGACGCCAATCTGACGGATGATCATTCGTTTGTGCGTCAGTTGCGGGCAACAATCGACCAGATTTCCGAAGCACAACCCATAACCCGCGGCTTTCGAATTGCTCAGGGCTTGCGCTCTGCGCTTTTGCAATTTGAAATCGCACCCATACGCTTTTCTGATGGAAACGTGTGTTTCAAAGTTTCCCAGACCGCAGATTCAGAAACGGCAATCCGGGGCGAACATGCGCGCGCGGTTGCAGCTGTAGAATGTTTGGAAGGCTTTGCAGATGCTGCCGCTATTCTGGATGACTATGGCCTGCCCATTGCAACCACACGAGATTTTGGCAGGCTGGGTCCCAGCGAAGATGCTCTGCTCGCATTGACATCAGAACTCAAGACTGAATCGGACAATCTCATCAAGCGCCCAACAAAGTCGGCTTCTGGCAAGCCGATCATTTCGGGCCTCGGCAGGTTTGCAAATGAACCCGGTCGAAACCTGATTGTGATTGCGCGGGGCGAAGAGCAGGTTGAAGAAGCTGCACCAACACTCGACCTTACCAGTAAAGGTGGTGTTGAACTGCAGCCTGACCAAAAAGATACGAATACCGAAACCGCACCACCTGATCCGGAATTTGATCAGACCAAAGTGGAAGAGGATGAAGCCGCCGAGGACAATTCAGAGATCTTAACCGAATTTGAGGCGCTGGAAGCATCACTAGCAGATACGATAGATATTAAGGAAGAGGAACCTGAAGAGGCTGTTTTAAACAAAGACGAGCCTGAGCCTGAGCCTGAGCCTGAGCCTGAGCCTGAGCCTGAGCCTGAGCCTGAGCCTGAGCCTGAGAATAATACGTCTGAAGTAGCAAGCACAACAACACCTGAAGAGGTTGCTGAAACCTCTGGGGCTAATGAAAAAAGCTTAATTGAAGATCATATCCGGTTTGCCTGGACGACGGATGCAGACGGAACAATCACCAGCGTATCGCCTGAACTGGCAACAGGGGTTGGCGAAGGTGCATCAGATATAATCGGCAGAAAATGGACCGATATCGCCACCGTGTTCGGATTTGATTCCGATGGTGAAATTGCAAAGTTGCTTGCGGGTCAAGATACTTGGTCCGGCAAAACCGTTCTCTGGCCAATAGAGGGGACTGACATGGTTGCCCCGGTCGATTTGGCAGCCCTGCCCTCATTCAACAATGAGCGGCAGTTTCAGGGGTTTCGCGGCTTTGGCATCGTTCGAAGCATAGATGCAATCGTTGACCCGGAAGAAGTCGGACTGGCACTCGACGTACCACAGATCGAAGATCAGGCTGAAGAAATTGAATCAGATCAAACAGGTGCTATTAGCGATCGAACGGAACCGGTTGCGGATACTCAGGGCGCACCACTTTGGTTTGAACTGAACACTCCCAAAGAACCAAAACACGACCAACTGGAACCGGATACTGACCTCCAATCTGAAGACACCAACAGCGATGCGGAACCAGAAAAAGGTCCGACTGACAATGTCGTGCATTTTTTCCCACCCAAACAACCGTCCTCAGAAAGCGAATTGAGTAAACGGGAAAGCGATGCATTCAGAAAAATTGGCGATACGCTTGGAACCACTGACAATGTATCGCAGGAAGATTCGCCCAAAAAACGCACACCGGACACCTCTCTGATTTCGAAATTGCCTGTGGCGGTTTTGGTCTATCGAAACGATCAGGTTCTGTTCGCAAATGAAAAGCTTCTGGATGCTTCCGGATATTCCGATATTGATAGTATTCAGAATGCTGGTGGTCTGGATGCATTGATTATAGCATCTTCCGATGAGGGAGAGTCAGAATTACCTTCTCTTTTGGTACACAAGGACGGGACGAAATTACCAATCAATCCGGTACTGCATACGGTGAGATGGGACGACGACAAGGCATTACAATTGTCGTTTCTACCGCCCGCGAACGTTCCGGAAACGGAATCAAAACCCAACGCGGTTGATGACACACAAGCGGTTGAACTACAGGCGATACTGGATACGACCAGCGACGGCATACTTCTACTGGAAACAGGTGGAGAGATAATATCCATCAACGCTTCAGGTGAAGCACTGTTCAATGTATCCTTTGATGACACGACCGGACAACATCTCACCACCCTGTTTGCGCAGGAAAGCCATGGCGTCATCAACCAATACATAAACGCCTTGTCAGGATCGGGTCTGGATGGACTGTTGCAAGAGGGGCGTGAGGTTCTTGCAAGCGTCGAAGCTGGAGGAGAAATTCCGGTATTTCTGGCAATTGCCAAACTGGAAACTTCTGAAAAGCTCTGCGCTGTTGTTCGTGATCTAACCAGTTGGAAAAAGACGGAGCAGGAACTCGTAAAATCCAAGCGCGATGCTGAACGCGCAAATGACCAGAAAACGGATTTCCTTGCTCAAGTGAGCCATGAGGTGCGCATTCCGCTGACAGCGATCATAGGGTTTTCCGATATCATGATCGAAGAACGCTTTGGAGCGATCAACAATGAGCGCTATCGTGACTATTTGCACGACATCAAAAAATCAGGGCAACATGTTCTCGATCTGGTCAATGACCTGCTTGATCTGTCGAAAATCGAATCCGGCAAGCTGGAACTCACATTCGACGCAGTGGACTTGAACACCGTGATTTCAGAGGCTGTCGCCATGCTGCAAGCGCAGGCAAATCAAAACCGGATCATCATTCGTACTTCCCTGTCGCGTGCTGTGCCCAAGGTTGTCGCCGACGAACGCAGCATCAAGCAGATCATCCTGAACCTGGTTACCAACGCTATCAAGTTTTCAGCTTCAAACAGCCAGGTGATAGTTTCAACGGTTTATGAGAGCAACGGCGAAGTTGCCTTGAGAATTCGTGACACAGGGCCAGGAATGGACGAGTTTGAAATCGAGGAGGCATTGCAGCCTTACCATCAGGTTAAACGAACCCAGAGAGAAAACAGCCAGGGTACGGGCTTGGGGCTCCCATTGACCAAAGCACTTGTCGAAGCAAACCGTGCATATTTTGATCTGGAGAGTGAACCAGGGATCGGAACAATTGTTCATGTGCAATTCCCGGTCCAGCGGGTATTGGCAGACTAGAGTGCATCCCGCAGATTACTGAATTTTCGAGTTATTTTCTGAAATCTGACGTATTTTAGCATATTCATTATGGCCAAAAAAAAGGCCCCGGTTGTACCGGAGCCTAAGATATTTGAGTGTGAGAGCACGTGCACGTCAAAATCTCTAAGAGCAACTGGGATCAAATTCAGGGGCGCTTATCCCTAGCTCTTGTTGAGAACCAAGTTGCCTGTGAAAAGTAAACAATTCCTTAATATTTACCACTTGGTAACCTGATAAACTGTGCCAGTCTGTGTCAAGGTTAATTTCTGGGTAGGAAATTGTTAACCAAGAAACATGCGTTCTCGCTAAATCTGCAAGTCAGGTAAATCGACAAACAGGTCCAGCGCTTCGGGATTGGCCAGCGCTTCCCGATTTTTGACCTCACGTCCGTGAACAATATCGCGGACGGCAAGCTCTGTGATTTTTCCAGATTTTGTACGTGGAATATCATCAACCGCAATGACTTTGGCCGGTACGTGGCGCGGTGAGGCTCCGGTTCGGATTTTACTCTTGATAGCACCTACGAGATCATCGTCGAGCGAAATCCCCGTGGAAGTTCGCACAAAAAGAACAACCCTCACATCACCGTCCCATTGTTGTCCGATACAAAGCCCCTCTTCTACCTCAGGCATTTGCTCCACTTGATTGTAGATTTCAGCGGTACCTATGCGCACACCACCTGGATTGAGGGTCGCATCAGAGCGCCCATGGATGATCATGCCACCAGTCTTAGTCCACTCCGCAAAGTCTCCATGGCACCAGATATTGTCATAACGATCAAAATACGCGCTGTGATATTTGCTGCCATCGGCATCATTCCAGAACTTGATGGGCATGGATGGAAACGGACTTGCACAAACCAATTCGCCTTTTTCGGAAAGCATCGCGTTGCCATCATCATCCCAGACCTGTGTATTCATGCCCATGACCGGACCCTGAATCTCGCCTTTGTAGACCGGGTTCCAGGGAATACCCGCAACAAAACAACCCATGATATCCGTCCCGCCGGACATGGAAGAGAGATGCGCATCTTCAATAATGCCATCGTAAACAAAGTCGAAATTTTCAGGCGCCAATGGCGAACCGGTTGAACTGAGCAGGCGCACACTTGACAGATCGTGGCTCTCGATGGGCCGCAATCCAGTATTACGAACAGCATCGATATACTTTGCAGACGTTCCGAATAGTGTGAACCGTTCCTGTTCCGCGTAGTCAAAGATAACCTTTGCATCAGGTGCAAAAGGCGATCCGTCATACAGCATGAGCGTTGCCTCACATGCAAGCGCGGTAACAAGCCAGTTCCACATCATCCAGCCGCAAGTGGTGAAATAGAAGACGCGATCAGCTGGCTTGATGTCCACATGAAGAAGCTGCTCAGAAAGTATTTTCAGCAAAGTTCCGCCATGGGAATGCACAATGCATTTTGGAACACCTGTCGTACCGGATGAAAACATGATGTAGAGTGGATGCGAGAATTCGAGCCTTTCAAAAACTACGTCAATTGGCTCAATTTCTTTTGCCAATGTTTCAAACGTGACCGCATCCTTTACTGACAAAGCGGTTTCATCCGCGTCGTCAAGCAACGGTACGATGATATTCAATTCTGCACCGAGATTTGGAACAATACCTTTAAGCTTATCAGCAATTGCAATGCGTTTGCCGTTATACCAATAGCCATCGCAGGTAATGAAAATCTTGGGTTCGATTTGGCCAAACCGGTCCAACACACCTTTTTCGCCAAAATCCGGTGAACAGGAAGACCAAATTGCTCCCAATCCGGTTGCAGCGATCATTGCAGCAACGGTTTCGGGCATGTTCGGCATCATTGCCGCAACACGATCGCCCTTTTCGAGACCATGTTTCAAAAACACCTGCTGAAACCTAGATACCAATACGCGCAGATCATCCCAACTCAAACGTCTTTCCAGTTTGTCTTCCGCACGGAATACGATTGCTTCACCATCACCCGTTTGGCGCAGCAGGTTTTCACCATAGTTTAATCGGGAGTCAGGAAAATATTTCGCACCCGGCATCCGGTCGCCATCCTCGACCAATCGGGCACCTTTGTCGCCAATCACATTTGCAAAATCCCAAAGCAGGTCCCAAAATTCCGCTGAAGCATCACAAGACCATTCATGCATCGTGGTGTAGTCAGCGAAATCCTTACCGGCGCGCTGGCCAACAAATGCTGCAAAACGTGTGAGCGTATGTTCTGCAACCTTTTCTTCCGATGGCGTCCAAAGTGGTTTGTTTGATGTCATGACAGTTTCTCCAATGCCAGATTGTCAAAACCGGTCCGAACAGAGCTGACCTGCTACGGCTATAATCCGGGTAAATCTCCCGAAACCGTATACAACCGTATGCCAAAAGATGTAATATGTTTCGACAATGAACCTCGTATTTTGCTCCGTTATTCGAATGGTTCATAATATGGGCATGGGACAAACGAATGAGACGCATCGCCACGATTGCCGGCTTTATTATCTGCTTGTGTGCAGCTTTCGTTTTTTCACTTCCATTTCTTCTTTCCTCAGAACTCGTCAGAGGCCGTATTCTATCCCACTTGACTGAACTCACAGGCACGAAGGTCAGTTTTAGAGGAGATCCATCCGTTGCGTTCAGCCCGTTCCTGGGTATTGAACTATCAGACCTCACGGTCGCAGACCCGAATTCAGACCACAGTGAAGCCATGTTGTTGCGTGTTGAGAGCGTCAAGGCAAAACTGGACCTGTTACCTGCGCTGATTGGCGACGTACGAATCAGTGAATACCAATTGGTGAGACCGGAACTGAGATTGGTGGCACGTAAAGACGGAAAATCCAGTTGGAATTTCAAGTCCGGTGCATTGAGTGAAATTCTGGAAAGCGCCGACACATCAAATACCGCTACTGCCGAGACCCCAGTACTTGTAAGTACACTCGGCGGATTTGATATCGTTGACGGTACGGTCAGGTATATCGGTTCTGCTAATGCGGAAACCCATGAGATTGCGGGTGTGAGCGGCAAGATCGATTGGCAGGATACAAGTTCTGTTCTGGCATTGACGCTGGATGCTGTCTGGCGAAATGAAAATATACAAATCGACAGTACTGTCGAACAGCCAATAAACGTGTTTGCGGGCGGCAAATCGGACATCTCGACACAATTTGCTTCAGGACCTTTATCGTTCAACTTTTCCGGTCAAGCAAACATGTTCTCAGATCTGTTTGTTGAAGGTGATTTTGAAGCGACGACGCCATCGATCAACAGGCTGGCTGAGTTTCTCAAAACCGATCTTGGGACACTACGAGTAATCGGCGCTTGGACCGCCAGCGGAAAAATCAACGCTACCTTGGACACCACCCTGCTAACCGACGCCACACTGCAAATCAACGAGAATATTGCTACCGGTGTTGTGCGAATCGCAAACACCGAATCGGGCGGCAGCAAGCTTGACGGAACGCTCGCCTTTGATGAAATCGAGTTGAGCAATTATCTTGAACAGGCAAATACGGCCGAAGACCCCATAAAGAATGTCACGCCCGCCAATTTTGATATCGACTTGCGCATCTCAGCAAATGCCATCAATACCGGACGCTTTGCAATGCAAAATGTGGCCGCCGCCATATCCAGTAGTGGCAACGGATGGCAGTTTGATATTGCCAACGCAGAAGCTTTTGGTGGCTCACTCGTCGCGCAAATTACATCGGAAACCGCCGAGTCCGGGACGCAATTGTCATTAAAATTCAAGACCCGCTCTTCAGACGCTTCTACTTTAAAGAGCATCATTGGCGAACAAAATTGGGAACTGGTCGGCGAAGTAGATTTGCGGGGTGATCTGCGAACTCAGATGGGTTCAACATCATTGCCGGAACTTCGTTTCAATGGAGAACTGGAGGCGAGTTCGGAGGACGGTTCCATCAATGGCATCGATCTGCCGGCAGTGTTTTCAAGCATACAGGAAGGCAGCAATGGCGTGGTTCAAAAAGAGGCTGCCCAGGGAGAGACTGATTTTGAACTCCTCGACCTAAAAGTATTCTTGAGCAACAGCATTGCTTCCATATCAAAAGCCTCCATTGTCACTGAGGATGCAAAAATTCAGCTTTTGGGTGATGCTGATCTAACCAAGGGAACACTTGCCATCCGTGCGCAGAGATTAAATGAAGAAGGACCTGTTCCGGGCCGAATAATTATCGGCGGAACGTTGGACGACCCTCTGGTTACTATCCGCTCCATTCCCGGCGCTCCCGACATTCATCCGGAT
>JASJDO010000012.1 GCA_030065115.1 Rhizobiaceae bacterium
CGCCGCCCATAGAACTGAAAATCCCGTCCATACTGTTCTCCTTCTTTTAAAAGAATAGCAGAAACAGGTTAATTTTGGGCTATCGGTCAAATGCGACCTGAAAAGTCTTCCAGATTTTGAGTTTGACCGGCAGCTCTAAGCCCTTACTTGATGTTGGAATAGATGCCGCTAATCAATAGGTAGTGGTGGAATTTCTACTGATTTTTCTTTTAATTTTTCAACCGCCTCGCGAACTTTATCGGAGTCGATCTTTCCATTTAGGCGCCCGGAATATAGCCCCAATTCATTTAGTAATCGTTGAAACTCAATTCGAGTTTCTACCGACCATAAACTTTCCGCTTTATGAGTCCTTAGGCCAATCGCGCCTCCAGTCTTGCGGAACCAATGCAGTCCGTAGATCGCAGCTTTTCTATCGCTATTCTCTTCAGTTACGCCCCAACTGTAGAAATTCGCCATGATAAGTAAATTAAGGTGGTTTGTTTCACCTTCGGCTTTACGGTACCTAGTGAGTAACTGTTGAGTTATCGTTTCAACAGCTTCGCCCTTGGAATAGATTTTGTCGAGCAAGTTTTGAGAACCTGCCCGAATGAATTTGTCGGTTGATGCTTGTATCAAAAATTGTGCCGCTTCAACGTATTTTTGTTCTTTGTATAAATAATATCCGACTCTATATTTAGCGATCGAGCTATCTCCAGTTTCAAGCGCCAGTCTTGCTAACTCTATACCTTTTTCTTTGTCTTTCCCTACCCCTTGGCCGCTGTAAAACATTCCACTTAAATTCACTGTCGATAGATGATGTCCTTTGCTGGACAATTTGGAATACAATTCATAAGCGACATCATAATATTTTTGAGATCCAAAATTTATTCCAGCAGCGTGGTGCGCTCTGGCAGTTTGGTAAATCGTCGTCCTATCATTGGGGTATTGCTTGATTGCAAGCCGGCAGGCAGCAATAGGATTATTAGGATTAACAATCAAAGCTGAAAACGGTATGCCAAATTTTACCAATCTATCCTCATCAAACGGACTAGCAGCATAAACATCGCAAAAATTTGGTTTCCGTTTGTTGGGTTTAGCGAGAGAGTGAACTTTTAATTCTGTGCTTGTTAGTTCAAGGGGACGCTTTAGCTTGGGCCAAATTTCTTGAGGGTTCAGTTTTTGGGAAATTTTACTTTTAACAGAAGAAACATTGCTAACGCTGTTTGGGTTTCTGAACAGACTGTTCAAAAATGGCTCCGTTTCAATCGCCTTTTTGAGTATGCTAAAGCTCAAGAATTTTCTGTTTGACTTGAGAATATCCACTGGAACATTGGCGTTACCTACATTGCCATTAGATTTCGCCGCCTGGTGTCTGTCATTACATTCGTAAGGGATGCTCAATTTCACTCTAGTATTCTTGAGTGCATGAGAACCCGCTGCCGAAGCACAGCTGGTAGTTAGTGAAATGTCACCAATATCACCGACAATTCGGGCGTTAGTTTTTCTTTTTAACGTAATCGCGGCAAATGTGCCCGCTGATAATGTTTGTGGACTTACAAGAACTGTCAGATTGCCATTATATGATTTGTTTCCGAAAGTTTCGCGTCGGGTCGACAGTTTGTATTGTCTATTTACCTTCTTTGCCCGCTTGAAATATTTGAGATAAGCGGTTGTGTCCCTTTCTACTTTTTTGGAGCGCCATTCAAATTCTTTGCCAAAGTCTGGCGTATTCACTTTTGTTCGCACGCTTACGCCAAAGCTGCTGGAAGTTGTGAGAAAATAGGAAAGAAACCGTTGTGTATTGATTTGCAAACCACCGGTATTATCGGTGAGATCAATAACAACGTGTTTGGGATTTGCAGCGACTAATTCTCTAAGAGTTCGGTTAACCTCCCTGACCCACGATTTGCCTCCTCGAAAATTTGGTACATATACATAATAAGCAGACTTATCTTGATTCGACCTAACGAAATATCTGCCGTGTGCACCCTGATCGTATTTCCATAAACCTGCTCGGGCCTCTATTCCAATCTTCTTTAAAAGTTCAGATCGTCCGGGCGAACCCGTAACGCGCCAACCGCTCAATTTGTAAGTGCTCAAAGAAGAATAAATGCGGTCTTCAATATCGTGCGACTTCGTATTCTTGAATTTGACATTAAATTCGGTGCCAGAGCCAATGAAATTAGTTAAGAGAACTGAGGATTTGTAAAGACTGCCAATATGAAACGTGAAGAACTTCTCTCTTTTCTGACAACCGTCGACGGAATAGATTGACCGGAGAAACGAAATTATCTCAGTACTGCTTTTCTGGTTTATTGAAATGACTTCTCGGGTTGTGTTTCCGTATCTGCTTTCATCAAGGTAAAGCTTATCACCATCCACTATTAAGCCAGTAGGGAAAACACTATTGCCTACAAGGTTGTTAGAAGCGAGCGCGTGATCGATCGACACATATGTGTGCAAATCGCAGACAGATGCCAATATTTGCTGAAGGAGAGAAGCGGCATCAAGGCGAGTTGGATTGGTCGGCAATTTCTCTTCAAATCCAGCCCAAATTTTTTCTAATTCCCTTTGCGATCTGTGCGCATATAAGTTTGGGTGAATTTTCCTAAGTAGCAGTTTTGCACGATTAACATCCTCCAATATCAAATCTCGTGAGATTCGCTCCGACGACAACGCGTGCGTCATAAAGACCTGCATGGTAACTAGAGCAGCTACAGATAAAACTCTTAAAATGGAGAATATAACTCTACCAGTCAATTCACATACAACCCACAATCAGTTTGGAACAAATAAACGGCGAATACAACAAATTGTATTATTCCAGAACACGTTAGCCAATTCTTACCTAAATCACATTGTATTCGCGATGTCTATAAATAGTAGAGCATAAATTGGCCACAGGATTACAAATTTATTAGGTCAGCTTCATCTGCTTACCCGCAATTTACCCCGCCAGCCTAAGCAACCCGTCAATGTCCAGATGCTCTTCCATCGCGCTAGCGAGTTCGTCCAGCGCCTGCTCGACCGATGCTGAATAAGACATAGTCTCGTCCGCTTCAAATCCGCATTGCTTGAGCAATGCCTTTCGATAGGCGTCTGAACCAAACAATCCATGCAGATAGCAGCCGCGAACGTTGCCCGCAGCATTGATTGCACCATCAAACCGGCCATCGAAATTGACCATCGCGCGCGCGCAATCGGGGCCGTCGGTATATCCCATGTGAATTTCATATCCGGTTAATTCGCAACCAAATTCGCAGGATGCAGGTTCGAACGTTTGCACTGTTTTCTCGGGTAAGAGGTCGGTTTCCACGTTGAGCAGGCCAAGCCCTTCAATCTCCGGCACATCTCCTTCGAGACCTTTCGGATCAGAGATTTTCTTGCCCAACATCTGATAGCCACCACACACCCCGATCACCACGCCGCCTTTGGACGCGAACTCCTTGATCGGTTGCTCCCAGCCGTTTTCGCGAAGTTCAATCATGTCAGCGATCGTGGATTTTGACCCTGGCAGCACGACCATATCCACCTTGTCGGGAAACGCATCGCCCTTGCGGATGAATTGCAGCGCAACGCCCGGCTCGGCACGCAACGGGTCAAAATCATCGAAATTCGCGATCTTACCCATGGCCGGAACGACAATCCGGAAGCCTTCCGGCAACGCGCCATCGAGTTTATCCAGCGCCACACTGTCCTCTGCCGGAAGGCGTTTGATTGCATCGACCCATGGCAAAATGCCAAACGAGGGCCAGCCGGAAAACTGTGTGATCAGTTTCAACCCGTCATCGAAGAGCGAAATATCACCACGAAACTTGTTAATCAGATAGCCAGCAATTGTTGCGCGATCTTCATCCGGCAAAATCGTATGCGTGCCAACAATGGACGCAATCACCCCGCCCCTATCAATGTCCCCAATAAGAACTACAGGAACTTTGGCTTCAGTGGCAAAGCCCATATTGGCAATATCGCCCTCGCGCAAATTGATTTCGGCGGGTGATCCAGCCCCCTCAACCAATACGATGTCAGCTTCCGCATTGACCCGTTCATAGCTTTCCATCACGGCAGTCATGAGCTTGGGCTTTAACGCCAAATACTCCCGCGCCTTGGCATTGCCCCAGACCTTGCCCTGCACCACGACCTGGCTGCCAATCTGGCTTTGCGGCTTTAGCAAAACCGGGTTCATGTGAACGCTGGGTTCAACACCGCAGGCAAGCGCCTGAAGCCATTGGCCGCGACCAATTTCACCCTGGCCATCATCGGCTTGTGCAACCGCCGCATTGTTCGACATGTTCTGCGGCTTGAATGGCATCACCTTCAGGCCGCGTTTTTTCAGCGCGCGACAAAGCCCGGCAACCAGCACCGTTTTGCCGACATCAGAACCGGTTCCCTGAAACATCAATGCGCGGGCCATACCATCTCCATGAATTGCTGTTCCGATGTAAACAGTGTGGCGTGACGTGGCAATCCACTCCGCGCCAAGTCAGATGGAAAACGCGCCTCTGGACCCACTCAAAATCCAAGGTTACCTTCGGTAAGGCGATTCGCTCCGGCTGGGTGATTTGCAGGGAGAAATGACATGTGGAAACCTGTTTCAAGCTTTTTCCATAAATGCCTGATTGCAGCGGCTCTGGGTGCAATATCAATAAACATTGCAGCAGCTGCCAATGTTTCAGAATATCTCGAATATCAGGCGTTGGACTGGAACGACACTGTCATCGACATGCAGCCGCTTGTAGAGTTTTACGCAGCGAGACAAGGCAACGGTATATGGACTGATGAAACGGGCCTAAACCAGAACGGCAAAGATCTGCTTACAGCAATCAAGGCTGCGGATGCCGACGGTCTTGAGCCTAAAGACTATTTAAGTGCCTATCCGGACGGTCCGGTCGAGATTTCACCATCAGCTCTTCCCGGTGTCGAACTTTATTTCAGTCAGGGCTTTTTGAAATTCGCCCGTGACCTGCATGCCGGGCGCACCACACCTGCGGTCAGCGAACCGGATATTATCATCAAGCGCAAAACCCTTGATCCGGGAGAATGGCTCAACCGCGTTGTCAGAGAAGGCGTGGCAGAAACATCCCGCGCTTTGCGCCCATCGCACCCCCAATATGCCCAGCTGCGCCAGATGTTGACCGGTTATCGCAATCTCGCGCGCCTCGGCGGTTGGCCAGCCGTTTCCAAAGGACCAACACTCAAGCCCGAGATGACCGACCCGCGCGTGGGAGAAATGCGACGCAACCTGCAAGGGCGTGGCTATCAGGGTATCACCACTTCAGAACCGGACTTTTATGATGAAGGCCTGGTCGATGTCGTAGAGCATTTTCAAAAACGCCACGGTCTGGATGTGGACGGTGTCGCGGGCCCGGCAACCATTGCTGCGATGAGCCATTCTGTCGACTATCGCATCCAGCAGATCGTTACCAACATGGAGCGTTGGCGCTGGCTTCCCGGCAATCTTGGCAATCGCCATGTCTTTGTCAATCAGGCCGCATTCAACCTGCATATCCGAAACAATGGGAAGATCACGGATCAGCGCAAAGTGATTGTAGGAAAGGAATTTCACAAAACGCCCATATTCTCCGACCGCATTCGCTATGCAGAATTCAATCCGACCTGGACGGTTCCAGGCTCGATTGCCGGCCGTTCAATCCTGCCAAAGCTGAAGCAAAATCCGGGCTATCTCGATGCAAACGGCTTCAGGCTTTATACGAGTTGGAAGTCTGGCGCGCCGGCAATGAGCCCCTATTCAGTTGACTGGTCAAGCGTAAACCCGAAACGCTTTCCCTACCGCATTGTGCAGGGCCCAGGCGAGAAAAACGCGCTGGGGCAGGTGAAATTCATGTTCCCGAACAAACATGCAATCTATCTGCATGACACGCCACAGCGCGGGCTTTTCTCCAAGGCGCGGCGGGCCTTTTCTTCGGGCTGCATTCGCGTGTTCAAGCCACTCGAATTTGCGCAGAAACTGTTCAACGAAAGCGGTAACCTGCCGAAAAGCAAAATGAACTCGATTCTGGGATCTAAGAAAACCACCCGCGTGAACCTCAACCAACCAGTTCCGGTGCACCTCACCTATTTTACAGTCTGGGTGAACGAAAACGGTGTGCCAAGTTTTTATGAAGACATTTACGGCCGCGACAGACTGGTGGGGAATATCCTATTCGGGAAGGTGTGATCGATATAGGTTTATTGAATGCTCAGGCACTTTTGAACTCGACGATCAAATGGTGAAAATACTCTTTTAGCAAATCACTCGGCTCATAGAATTCACTACCGCCTTCATCATCATCCTCATAAAAAAATGTGTTATGTGAAATAGTAAATCGATTGCCTTCATCTTCACGCAGAAGAAAAATTGTTATGAACCCAAATTTGTTGCCACGATCCAAGCTTTTGAGCCTTCCATAGTGGATATTGTCAAATTCTTTCAATTGAAAATCACTTGGACAAAACGAGGGATGAATTACAAAAAATTGCGCATGGATTTTTGTGGGAAGTTGCCAATTCTCAATTGGACCAAAATCTACGCTATTCGATATCAGTTCATTCGGTATTGTCTCGGGATGATCATGATAAAAGATGTCGGCATCATATATCTTGCCACCATCTTCAACCACCTTTTGGAGAAACCTGCGCACTTTCTCTTCTTTAACATTCTTTCTTGTAAAGGTTCTCATTCTCGTTTTACCCCCTCTCAATCAACTCCCCAGCCACCTCTCTCAGTATCTCCGCCAACTCACCCATCTGCTCGCGCATGGGGGATGTATCGCGCCAGACGAGCGATATCTGGCGGCGGGCTACTGGGTGATCAATCCGGCGGACGCTTAATGCTTGGTCACGGCGGGCTTCCACCAATGCATAGAGACTCGGCAGCACTGCAACTCCAGCTCCCATAGCCGCCATCTGCCTGATCGCATCAAGGCTGGTTCCTTCATATTCATGGCTCACAAAAGCGCCGGAAAGCCGTGCCACTTCGCGAATCGCCAGATTGAGATTATGCCCATGCCCCAGGCTCAACAGCGACAGACCTTTCAATTCCTTTGGGCCGATCGGCCCCTGTTCCTTTGCCAGTGGATGGTCCGGCGCAACGCAAATCCACAAATCCTCCGTGAACAAAGGCACGCTGTGCGTATTTTCATGATCTTCAGCAGTCGAGATTAATGTGTCGACCTGCCCTTCACGCAAACGCTGATCAAGGTCAATCGTGCGCTCTTCTTGGACGGATATTCGGAAGTCAGGATATTGCCCGTGGAGTTTGCTGGTCACGCTTGGCAACAAATAAGGTCCGACGGTTGGAATAACGCCCAACCGCATCCTGCCAGAAAACCCATCCGAGCCTGCGACGGCATGCGCCTTCAACTCTTCCACACTCGCCAGGATCACCCGCGCCCGTTGGACGGTATCTTCACCTATTGGCGTGAGGGTCGCGCCATGACGGCCCCGTTCAATCAAAACCGTATCGAGTTCAAATTCCATATCCGCCAATTGCGTAGACAGGCTTGGCTGACTCACATTCATCATCCGCGCTGCATCGGCAAACTTGCCGGTTTCGGCAATCGCCACAAGATATTGAAGCTGCTTAAGGGTGGGTCTCATGGGAATGAGTTTATCACACATTCCATAGTTTTAAACTATTAATACGATAATTTCTTTCGATTTGAATAATGCAATAGAAACACCAGATACCTCTCATGCAATGGGCAAATACACCCACCCTGCGCATATCTAAACGCAAAACCTAACCCTCCAAACCCAGGGTTTTGCCGATTTGCCAGCCACTCGTCCTTCCCCCGGGTGGCTGGCCATTTATATTTTGAAAGAGAGCGAAAACATGCCGAGGATCGTAAACCGCATTCAGGATTTCATGAAATTGGAAACCTCGGCTGGTATCATTCTGATGTTTGCAGCCGCGTTGGCGCTGTTCGCAAATAATTCGTTTCTCAGCGGATATTATGACCAGTTTCTGAATACACCGGTCAAGATACAGATTGGCGCTCTTATCCTTGCAAAGCCGCTTCTGCTTTGGATAAATGATGGCTTGATGGCGATCTTCTTCTTCCTGGTGGGTCTGGAAGTCAAACGTGAAATTCTGCAGGGCGAGCTCTCCTCGCTTAGCAAAGCATCGCTACCCCTGATTGCAGCAATTGGCGGTATGGCAGGCCCTGCAATCATCTACTCATTCATCAACTGGGGTGACGCTGACACCATGCGAGGTTGGGCGATACCGTCTGCCACAGACATCGCCTTTGCCCTTGGCGTTTTGGCACTACTTGGCCCACGCGTGCCCGTGAGCCTCAAAATCTTTCTCCTTGCGCTAGCGATCATCGATGACATTGGTGCCATATCCATTATTGCGATTTTCTACACAGAGAACCTCTCAGTCACGACACTCGGCCTTGGCTTTATCGGCTTCATTGGCTTGGTGATCATGAACAAGATGGGCGTGAAAGCCATTACGCCTTACGCTCTGGTCGGCACCTTCATCTGGGTGTGCGTCCTCAAGTCTGGCGTCCACGCCACGCTGGCTGGTGTGTTGACCGCGCTCACCATTCCAATCGCAGGCAAAACCGGCAATGACCAGTCACCATTGCATCACCTTGAGCACGCGCTGCATCCTTGGGTCGCATATCTCGTCCTGCCAGTCTTCGCCTTTGCCAATGCAGGCGTTTCGCTCGCGGGCCTGTCTTTGGCGGATCTTACAGCCACCGTACCGCTTGGCATTGCACTGGGCCTCTTCTTCGGCAACCAGATCATGATCTTTGTCCTATCGTTCCTTGCGGTGAAAATCGGCATATCCAAAATGCCGGAAGGCGTACGTTGGGTGCATATTTATGGCACCGGCTGTCTCGCCGGTATCGGGTTCACCATGAGCCTGTTCATCGGAACGCTTGCATTTAGTGACCCTGATCTCGTGAACCAGGTACGACTCGGTGTCCTGATGGGATCGTTTGCTTCTGCTATCCTCGGTTTTACAGTGCTGAAACTGACACTTGGTCAAGAACAGAGCTCAAAGGCCAAGCTTGAAGCTCAACCAGCAGAGTAAAACGGTTTACGACGCTACGTCTGCGACTTGCGGGTTACACCAATGCGTCGATGAATTTTGATGCAAGCCCATCCTTGGGAGAATTGTGCGGACGTACTGCAAAAACGCCGATTGGCTCCAGCAACCATTCGGGCAGGATTGATTGCATACTACCGTTTTCGAGATCATCGTCAGCCATAAACCGGGGAAGAATAGCCAAACCCGCTCCTGATCGGCACAACTGATAAAGAGCCGCAGCGTTGTTTGCAGCCAGGTGACTTCTCGGCTTGATTGAAACCGTTTCTCCGCCAGGGCTTTTAAAAGCCGGATTGAGCGATACCGGTGAAAGTTCAAGCCAGTTCCACTCAACTAGGTCACTTGGTTCTTGTGGCTCTGGCAGGGTGTCGGCATATTCAGACTGGCAAATCAGGACACGCTCCTCTTCATAGAGCTTGCGCGCCTTCAACTGGCTGTCACGCAACCAGCCAGCGCGGATCGCCACATCAATTCCCTCGGCAACCACATCGCGTTGAATCTCGGAAAAATCGATATCCAATCTGACTTTCGGATTGGCGATTGAAAACTCCGCTATTCGTTGGCCGAGAACGGAATTAGCGAATAATGCGGGCGCGGTCACCCGTAAAGACCCGCTAAGTTCCCCAACACTGTCGAGAGCGGCGGCAATTCCCTCCTCCGCTGAACGGACAATCAGGTTGGCATGAGGAAGCAGGCGCTCACCATTGCGGGTGAGTGAAAGCTTGCGGGTCGAGCGGTAGAGGAGTGCAACACCAAGTTCTTCTTCCAGTTGGGAAAGGTGATGACTGACAACAGAAGGCGAAAGCTTGAGTTCCCTCGCCGCACCGCGCAACGAGCCCTGCTCCACCACTTTCGCAAACACTGCCAAGGAACGTAGCTGATGTATCATTGTTCTAATTTATAGAATAATGACTCAAATTAAAACCATCTTATGAATTTTTTGGACCTCTCCTATTTTGATCATGCAGCCGCAACGGCTGAACTGAAACAGACAGGAACATCACCATGAAAACGACTTCAACATTTCTCGCAGCGCTTGCATTCACCGCAGCCCCTTTGATGGCTACTGCAACTGCATTTGCGGATGACAAAGCCACGGTAGCAAGCTTTTATGAATACCTCAGCAATCCGGGTTCAGAAAGCCATGCGGCAACCTTCAAGGGCAACGTTTCCAGCGACTGGCAGAGCGTTGGTGATTATTCCGGGAAATTCAAAACTGCCGATCAACTCATCGGGCAACTTAGCGGATTTGCAAAACTGATCCCTGACATGAATTGGGCTATCGAAGAAATGCTTGTTGCTGACAATCGCATCATTGTTCGCGGTCGTGCAACGGGAACCCCAAACGGCCCGCTGTTTGGCGTTGACGGCAAAGGCAAGAGCTTTGAGATCATGTCCGTGGACATCCACACGCTGGAAGGTGGCAAGATCACCAAGACCTATCATGTTGAAGACTGGGCAGGCGCATTGCAGCAATTAAGTGCAAATTAAGTTCCCGAATAGTTGCAGCGGGCTACCTGTAGCCCGCTTCGCATTTGCACCTTTCACAAATTTTCAAAGCCTGTCATGATCTACCAATGACAGAGAACAACGCCTTTTCCCGCCAATGGCATTATATGCCGGATCTACCAATCCAGACATCACCTTTGTTTTCCTGGCCGCCAAACCCAAGCAAAATAGCAAGGTGGATTGCCGGAAGCTGGTTTGTCATTGGTGAAAATATAATTCTCGTGGCGCTTGCAACGGCGTGTTGGTTCTTTTTTCAACCTTCTCTTGAAACGGCCAAGACGATTGAACTGGGATGGGTCGCCCAAATCTTTATTCGCAACATCATCTTGATGTTTCTAGTTGCCGGTGGACTGCACTGGTTTTTCCATTCGGGCAAGAAACAGGGCCAAAATCGTAAATACGACAAGCGCGATATCGGCGGCAGTGGCAAAATATACACGTTTAATAATCAGCTCTATGACAATATGTTCTGGACGCTGGCAAGTGGCGTCACGCTTTGGACAGCCTATGAAACTGTCATGTTCTGGGCCATGGCGAACGACTATGCACCGGTTTTGTTCTGGAGTGACAATCCGGTCTGGTTTGCCGCCCTTTTGTTTCTGACACCTCTTTGGATTTCGTTCCATTTCTACTGGATACACCGCTTCCTGCATTGGAAGCCGATGTATGATCTTGCGCATGCCGTTCATCACCGCAACACCAATGTTGGGCCATGGTCAGGCCTCTCCATGCACCCGATTGAAACCCTGCTTTTCTTCAGCTCTGTACTGATCCATTTTGTTTTGGCAAGCCACCCGATCCATATACTCTTTCACATGCAGCATCAGGCACTGACTGCGGCCACATCGCATACAGGTTTTGAAGGGATGGTCATCGGTGACGAAAACCGGCTGGCGCTCGGACGCTTTCATCATCAGATGCATCATCGCTATTTCGAATGCAACTATGGCAACCTGGAAGTGCCTTGGGACAAGGCGTTCGGCTCATGGCATGACGGTACACAGGAAGCCCATGAGGCAATGAAGGAAAGACGGCGTTTCGGAACGGGTTAAAAGCCACGCAACGTTCTACAGCTATTTCTTCCCACGATTTCGTCTTGAAATTTCAACTTCAATCCTACCCCAAACAAGCCATGCAATAAACCACCATGGTACGGCAAGCCAAATCCGGTTGTCAGTATGATTCCCAGATTGAAGTGTTTCAAAATCAACCAAGGACATGATGAAAAACGTCGGAAAAACAAATGTAAATGCTTTTATGAATGAGACAAAATGCGCGGAATAGCTTTTGAAGTTTTTATTGGGGCAAAACACGCCCCAAACGATCGAAGTTAGAATGGATACGAGAAAAATCGTTTTTAGCATACCTTAGATATGGGAATTAAAGCGATGAAATTAAAGACTAAAACACCCAGTTCATCATGGTCATCGACACCACCAAAAACAGAATGGTCATCACACCACCCGTTTTCATGAAGTCCGTCACCTTGTAACCGGCAGGCCCCATGATCAGGGCATTGACCTGGTGAGTTGGTATTAGGAATGAGTTGGACGTGGAAATCGCAACCGTCATCGCAAAGATTGCCGGATCTCCACCCGCTGCAATTGCGATGGAAACCGCCAAGGGCACCAACAATACCGTCGCACCAACATTGGACATTATCAGTGTGAATATCGTCGCCAGAATGGCAACTCCCACCTGAAGCGACCAGACCGGCCAACCATCCAATACAGAAAGAATTTGCTGGGCAATCCACTCGGCAGTGCCAGTGCTTTGAACTGCCAATCCAAGCGGGATCAAACTTGCAAGCAGAAACACCGTACTCCAACTCACCGCACGATAGGCTTCATCAATGTCCAGAACTTTTGTCACCACCATTCCAATCGCACCCACCAGTAGACAAAGAGAGAGCAGAATATCCGTGAACAAAATCATGCCCAGCGCAACAGCGAAGAAGAACATGGCCCACCAGACTTTTGAAGGACGCAGCTCATCGCGAGGGAAATCCGAGGTCACAACGACAAAATCCCGGTCGCGGGAAATGCGCGTCAATGCCTCCCAGGTACAATGAATGGCAAGCGTATCGCCCTGATGAAACGGCACTTCACCAACCGGCGTTGAAACATGATCCTCTGTCTCGACATAACTCAGCGTTTCGCCATAACGATGGATACCAAGGAGGCTCGCGCCATAGCGTTTGCGGAACACCACGTCATGCGCACATTTGCCGATAAGAGAGGAGTCGGGCGGGATAACCACTTCGGCAACACCCGATTTGGTTGGCGCATAATCTTCAGCAAACACTTCAAGTGATGTGCGAACACCGAAGCCTTCAACCTTCGCCATTTCCAGCACGTCTTCCTTGCGCCCCAAGACTGCCAAGCGGCAGGGCGGTGTAATTGGTGTCTGGATCACCGGCGCAAACCATCGCTGCCCCTTGTAGAAAGAGCCAATGATGTAGACATGATCACGCTGCATGATGTCGTCAAAGGTTTGCCCTTCACAAGGGTGGCCTTCCGGAACAATCACTTCAAAAACATCAGCCTCTATTTCATACATGCGCTTGAGATAACTCTTCAGCGTTTGCGAACGTGCACCCTTCCCGTCTTCCTTGACCTTGGGCAGCACCCATTTTCCGAAAAGAACAAAGTAAAGGATGCCAGTGAGAACAAGGGCAATTCCAACCGGTGTGACATCAAACAATTCAAATGTTTTCATTTGCGCCTCAGGGGGCAGGTCCCGGTTGGCTGCAATAATTAGATCATTCAGCAGGATCAGCGGAGACGAACCCACCATCGTCATGGTACCGCCCATGATCGCGCAAAAGCCCATTGGCATCAGAAGACGCGACAGAGGCAACTCGGTCCGCAGGGATATTCGCGAAACAACCGGCAGAAAGAGTGCGGCTGCACCCACATTCTGCATAAATGACGATATGATCCCAACTGTGCCGGAGATAATGGCAACCAGTTGCCTTTCCGTGTTTCCAGCATATCGCAAAATAATCGCCGCTACACGGCTCATAACACCGGTCTTGTCCAATCCGGCACCGATAATCATGACAGCAATGATTGAAATAACAGCGTTAGATGCAAAACCATCAAACAGGTTGTTGACGTCAGCCAGGCCCTCAAGACCAGGCACAAATGTCAGCAAACCCAGGACAAGCATGACCAAAATCGCTGCCAGATCAACCCGCAGGATTTCAGAAACAAACAGAAAAACAGTGAACCCCAACAGTCCCAAAACCACGGACATTTCTGTGGTCAACGCCAAAGCGTCCATCTCTCCACTCTCCTTTGGTCGTTTTTGAGATAGAACGATCAGATTTGCAAGGTAGTGGGACTACTGGACCCAAAAAGTTGTGAAATTGGGTTAACTATTCGGGGGATTTCACCGAATGCAAAAAAAATGGTTCTACAAACGATTGTGCAACCCGCATTCCAAATGAGCATCTACTTTCGTAGGATCATTGACTTCCGGCCCCACGGGCAATTCATGGAGCATCATATAGGTTTCCATGTCGTGATCATTCCAGTCGATCAGGGGACATACTTTCAGGTTTGATTGCTCATTGATTTGAAATAATGAAAGCGTGCTTCGGAACTGTGTTTGTTCACGTCTCAGCGCTGTAATCCAGACATCAGGATTGAGATTTGAAAGTGCGCGTTTGAATGGCTCAAGCTTAACCTTCCGCGCAAAGTGCCCGAGTTTCCCGGTTTCAGATGTTGGGACATTACCGCTGCAATGGCTGGTCGGCCGGTAAATATGTAGGTTAAGTTCCAATTCGTTTCTCAACCGATCCACATACGCATGGGTCTCCGCTGAATTGAAGCCTGTATCGACCCAAACCACATCAATATCCGGTTTCAAACGCGTTGCCAGATGCAACAACACTGCAGATTGTGGGCCAAATTTTGTACTCACGATCGGTTTTTGCGAACGACGCAAGGCCAAGCCTAGAACATCAAAGGCAGCATTTGTTCTTGCCATCATGTTAAGCAGCGCGGGCGATTCTATGGTCGAATTCTGGGCAGTCGTCGCGTCCATCTTATCCAATCCTTGTTCCGGTTTTAACAAACAGCCAAAACCGCTCATGCAGAAAATACAGCACCAGTTTGGTGAAAACTTCTGCGCTGCCAATAGAAATCGCGGTGCTGATATCGCCAGTGAAAATCCAAGCCAATAGCATCGTGTCTAACGATGCAAGAACACGCCAGACAGCCATTTTTGAAACGGATCGAATGCGGCTTTCGTGACGACGCCCATTTACAACAGAGACACCCCACCCCGCCCGGTTCCAGGCTCTTTCATGTGCAGTAAACAGAAATATTTTCGTGAGTATCTCAGTCACCGCGATCAGGCTTGCCATTTTGGCTATGTCCAGATTTGCGAGGCCTTCCCCGGCTCCGAAATACGGCCCAAGATATTTTATAATCACATAGGACAAAAAGAAGGTATCCAGCGTTCCAATGACACGCCAGCTGATCGCCTTGAATAACGAACGGGTCGCCGTCTCATTCGCTTGAGAATGCGCCGAGGATGATTTTGATCTTGTCATCGTTTCATCCATGAACCCGTAACTCTCAGAAACAGCCATATTCATCGGTCTCGTCATTTATCTTACACCTAGAATGGTCAAAAAATGAGACTCGAAAAAGAAACCATTTTCCAAAGTTTGGACGCCAATCGAAAGTAATTTTTCTTCTGCTCACGCTAAGCAAAAACACCCACCCGAATGCGAAACGGCCAAAACTTCAGAATTTTCAACAAGGACCACTTCAATGCGGAATAAAAATTTGTCCGCCGTGAAATTATGCTTGATTTTTTCATCCTCCTGATATTCCATGAAATTTCTAGATATGACGTTTGCCCAGGAAACTTCATGAGCGTTGTTGCGACAGACAATCTGTATTCGGTTGCAGAGAATGTTCACTCTGTGGGCAATGATATTCGCGCGCTTCGCAAATCCCGGTCCATGACGTTGGTGGAGTTTGCTGAAACAATCGATCGTTCTGTTGGGTTTGTAAGCCAGATCGAACGCGGTATTTCCGAACCTTCCATCTCAGACCTGCGCAACATCGCCAAACTGTTCGATGTGCCGCTCAGCTTTTTCTTCGGCGATAATCCCGGTTCAGAAGAAGAATACCGCCATATTGTACGGGCAGATCATCGCCGCAAGCTTGGCAATCCTGAAGAAGGTTTGCTTGAAGAACTGCTTTCTCCAGACCTCGGTGGCACGTTTGAGATCATTCATTCGGAATTCGCACCCGGAGCCCGGCTCGCAACACCTCAACAACGGGATACCGAGGAAGCCGGATACATTATTTCTGGCCAACTGGACCTCGAACTGGACGGCGTCTGGCACACACTCAAAACCGGAGATTCTTTCCGTTTCTCCGGCGAAGCCTATCGTTGGCGCAACACAACCAACAAACCAACAATCGTGATTTGGGTGGTCTCCCCACCCGTCTACTAGTTAATACAAGGAAGAAGAAATGGCTGAAATCCCATCCACGGCACGCGTTGTCATCATCGGCGGAGGCGTTGTCGGCGTTTCCGGATTGTATCATCTTGGAAAAGCTGGGTGGACAGATTGTGTGCTTTTGGAGAAGAACGAGCTGACTGCCGGTTCGACCTGGCACGCAGCCGGTAACTGCCCGAATTTCTCTGGCTCTTGGGCCATCATGAACATGCAGCGCTACGGTCTGGAATTGTATCGTGGCCTTGCTGACGAAGTCGATTATCCGATGAACTATGCGGTCACAGGCTCAATTCGCCTGGCGCACTCAAAAGAGCGGATGCAGGAATTTGAACGCGTTGCAGGCATGGGCCGATATCAGGGCCTAGAGATCGACATTTGCACAAATGCGGATTTGAAGGAACTGAACCCGTTCATGGAAACCCATGACCTTGAAGGCGGCATGTGGGACCCGCTGGATGGCGATATTGATCCGGCTCAATTGACACAGGCGCTAGCAAAAGGCGCTCGTGAAATGGGACAGAAAATCATTCGCATGTGCCCTGCAACAGGCGTTTCCAAGGATGGTGATGAGTGGATTGTTCATACGGACAAGGGCGACATCCGTTGTGAATATGTGGTGAATGCAGCAGGTTACTATGCCCAACGCGTTGGCGAGTGGTTCAAGCCATTTGGCGGTCGTACTGTTCCTCAAGTCGTAATGAGCCACCAATATTTTCTCACCGAAGAAATTCCTGAACTCGAAGCTTGGACCAAGGAAAAAGGGCATAAAATGCCCATGATCCGTGACGTGGATACCTCTTACTACCTGCGTCAAGACAAGAATGGTTTGAACCTCGGCCCATACGAACGCAATTGTAAGGCGCATTGGGTGACCCCTGATGACCCGATGCCGGATGATTTTTCGTTCCAGCTTTACCCGGATGATCTGGACCGTCTGGAATGGTACATTGAAGATGCCATGGCTCGTGTTCCAATCCTTGGAACGCAAGGTGTTGGCCGTGTCATCAATGGTCCAATCCCTTACGCACCGGATGGGTTGCCGTTGATCGGCCCTATGCCTGGTGTCAAAAACGCATTTGAAGCACATTCATTCACATTCGGCATCGCCCAGGGCGGTGGCGCTGGTAAAGTGCTGGCAGAATGGATCGTGCATGGTGAAACCGAGTGGGACATGTGGGCTGTCGATCCCCGTCGTTACACCGATTATGCCGATCATGACTATTGCCTTGCAAAGGCTCTTGAGACTTATGGTCATGAATACGCAATGCATTTCCCGCATCATGAATGGCCTGCAGGGCGCAACAAGAAATTGTCTTCTGTTCATGAAAAGCTTCTCGCAAATGGCGCGCAAATGGGAGCCTATAACGGATGGGAACGCGCCAACTGGTTTGCTAAAGATGGTGATGACACTTCAGAAGAAGCGACACAGACCTGGAACCGGAACGGACCATGGGAAGTTCGCGTTAAGGAAGAGTGTGAAGCAGTTCGCGATGCTTGTGGCATTCTCGATATGCCTGGCTTCTCACGCTTTACGCTGAAGGGCGACGGCGCAGCCGATTGGTTGAGAACTCAAATCACTGGCGGTCTGCCAAAAGTTGGACGGATGAACCTCGGTTATTTTGCTGATAATCGCGGCCGAATTGTCACTGAGATGTCGATCATGCGCCACGACGACGACCTCTTTACACTCATGACTGCAGCTGTAGCGCAATGGCACGACTGGGAATGGCTGCAAAACGCATTGCCGGAAGATGGTTCACTTACGCTGACGGACCATACTCTCGGGTTTGCTGTCCTATTGGTGACTGGCCCAACATCACGCGATGTGCTGTCAGGACTTACAGATGCCGATCTGTCCGCTTCGTGGCTTTCACACCAGAAGACCGAAATTAACGGCATCACCTGCTTGTTGGCACGTGTATCATTTGCAGGTGAACTTGGCTGGGAAGTGCATGCTGCCAGCAACGATATTCCTGAGCTTTACGACGCGATTACCGGCGCTGGTGCGAAACCTTTCGGCATGTACGCGTTGAATTCACTTCGGATCGAGAAAGGATATCGTACCTGGAAAGGCGATCTTTCAACGGACTATTCGTTGCTCGAGGGCGGCATGGGACGCTTCATCAAGTGGGACAAGCCCGCCTTTACCGGCAAGGCCGCACTTGAAAACGAGAAACAACAAGGCAGCTCAAAGCAATTTGCTACCCTGATTGTGGATGCGGGCGATGCTGATGCACCTTACATGTCTACCATCTGGAAAGATGGTGAAGTGGTTGGCGAAACCACATCGGGCGCATGGGGCTACCGCGTTAACGCCTCTATAGCGCTCGCCATGGTGAAAGCTGATCTGGCTGCGCCAGGTACTGAACTCGAAGTGGAAATTTACGGCGAACGCCGCAAGGCAATTGTACAAGAAGACCAGCCATTGTGGGACCCGGCCAACGAAAGGATCCGTGCATAATGCAAAGCTTTGCAAAACCTCATCGGGAACCGGATTTCAAAGACTGCTTTTCAGGTGCCAATGCATACCCTGAAAAGTCAGCAAAAGAGCTTGCTGAACTCGCTTTGGCAAGCTCACCATTCTGGTTCCGGGTGATGTTTGCAATGCGGCAAAAACTGGCGAACATTGTTGGCTTAAGAACCAAAACGGATCAGGGCGAAAATCCGGGAGTTTCCTTTCTGCTGTCTTTGCCAGAGCTGGAAAACACCGAAACTGCCTATGAAGCTGGTCTCGCGGACAAACACCTCGATTTTACGATTCGTCTGGAAAAGACCGCCGACAGGGTAAATTTAATGACGCAAATTTGGTTCAACAACTTTTGGGGCAAGATTTACCTCAAGTTTGTCCTGCCGTTTCATAATATGATTGTTTCGCATTGGGTCAAGAAACTGGGGCGAATTCAATGACCGGAGAAGTATTACATCTTGGTCCCGGCGAAGGCCCCAACTACAACTGGGAAAACGACCATACCTTTGTAAAGGTCGGCTCCGAACATACAGGCGGCGCCTACACGCTTATGGAAGACAATCTCAAAGCGAGTTTCGCCTTGGGATTGCACAAGCATGAAACGCATGCGGAAACCTTCTATTTTCTCGAAGGGGTCATTGATTTCTATCTGGATGGAAAGTGGATCAAGGCTGAGCCCGGCACGACAATTCACGTCCCCCCCGGTGTGCCACATGCATGCAAAGTTGCGAACGACCAACCGGCAAAAATGCTCATGATCTATCAGCCTTCCGGTTTCGATGGATTTCTTGCCGAAATGAGCAAAATGAGCGATTCAGATTTTGCAGATGAGGCCAAAATGGCTGCATTGAACGCAAAATATGACATTGTTCCCATGGGGCCGGTGCCCGAGCACCCGGGCAACTGAGACCAGTTCCATGTCACTGAATGATTTCGCAAAGCAATTGATCAAAAACTTCCCACTGGGCTTTGTTGCTACGGTGAGCGAGGAAGGATTGCCGTCATTATCGCCTAAGGGAACATTCTTTGTTCTCGATGATGAGACGATTGCTTTCGCAGAAATTCGGTCGCCTAACACCATGAAGAACATTGCGCATCAACCAAAGGTTGAGGTCAATTTCATCGATATTTGGTTGCGCAAGGGTGTTCGCGTTTTCGGTGGCACAGAGATTTGTGAACGCGGAACAGATGATTTCAATGACATCATCAACATTTGGGAGGCACCCTTCCCTGCATTGGCGCCCCGCATCAATGCGATCGTCAAGGTCAAAGCTGAGCGGGTCAGGCTGATGACCACCCCGCCCTATGATGATGGCGTAACAGAAGAAGAGATGATCGCCACCTATAAGAAAAAGTGGGGAGAGATTTATTCATGAGCGACATCACAATTCTGGATGGTGGTATGGGGCAGGAACTCATTCATCGCTATGGCCAACCACCAACGCCCTTATGGTCAACTCATGTGATGATGCAAGAGCCTGATCTGGTTGGCGATATCCATGACGACTATTTCGCGGCGGGTGCGCATGTCGCGACCACAAACACATATGCCATTCACCACGATCGACTGTTGCGCCAGGACCCGGAGCTGGACAAGCAGTTTTCTGAGTTGCACGTGAAAGCTTGCGAAATCGCATGTAAATCACGTGACAAAAACGGCAGCGGCATGGTTGCAGGTTCGCTTGGGCCACTCGGTTTTTCTTATCGTCCCGATCTCAGCTTCCCTCCCGAAGAAGCGAGAAAGATGTTTGCTGAAATTGCTCGGCTACATGAGCCCTATGTCGACGTTCACCTGATTGAAACGGTCAGCAAGATTGAACATGCTCATGGATGCCTTCTCGGCACAGCAGGCTCGTCCAAACCAACATGGCTTGGCGTAACTGTGTCTGATGAGGATGGCACGATACTGAGATCAGGTGAACCACTGTCCGATGTCAAAGCGCTCTTTGGCGAATATGATGTCTCAAAATTGCTGATCAACTGCGCAACGCCAGAAGCCGTTGATCAGGCAATGGACATAATCGCTGACATCGAAATTCCGTTTGGTTCCTATGCTAACGGCTTCACCTTTATCACCTCTGACTTCACCAAAAAGGAAACGGTGGATCAGCTTGAAGCACGTACAGATCTGAGCCCGGAAAAGTATGCAGACTTCTGCTCAAAGTGGGTTGATCAGGGCGCAAGCATCGTCGGTGGATGTTGCGAAGTCGGACCTGCCCATATTGCAGAATTGAGCAGGAGGTTCGGATAATGCCTTTACCTTCCAATAGGATAACGCAAATATCTGAATCAGATTTGGAAGGCTGGGAAGTCTATATTGAGGCCTTGCGTCTGCAACGCGAAGGCAAAGACGTGATCATGACCAGCATTGGGGAACATGATTTCGACCCGCCTCAGGAAACAATTGACGCCTGCAAACATGCCCTCGATTCAGGTCACCACAATTACACCGATATACCCGGCAAACCAGACCTGCGCGAAGCAATGGCCCGGGTTTCTCAAAAAGCGCTGAAGCTCGACATCAAACCCTCCGAAGTAATCGCGATGCCCGGCGGTCAGTCATGCCTATATGCTGCCATGCAGGCAACGCTTGATCCTGGTGACCACATCATCGTTATTGGTCCACATTACGTTACATATCCCGGCACTATTCGCGCGGCAGGGGCGACCTTCACCGTTGTCGACGCCTACTCTGAAGATGGGTTTCAGCCCAAGGCAGAAGCAATTGAAGCTGCCATACAGGACAATACCAGAGCGATACTGCTGAACACACCAAACAATCCGACCTGTGCAATTTATAGCCGTGAGACACTGGAAGCGATCGCAGAAGTTTGCGTGCGCCATGACCTTTGGATCATTAGTGACGAAGTCTATTGGTCTCTGAGCAATGGGAAACACATTTCACCGATGGCGATTGATGGCATGCGTGATCGTACATTGGCACTGCTATCCATGTCCAAAAGCCACGGATTGACTGGCTGGCGGGTAGGCTGGATCGTATCCACAGAAGCAATGTCCTACAATTTCAGCCAGCACAATCTGGTAAGCAATTACGGCATGTGTGATTTCATTTCAAAAGCAGCGCAACAGGCATTGGATGGTGATTTCGGCTTAAACGAAATCGCAGAAACCTATCGCAATCGCGGCACGGTCTTTCTTGAAGCATTGGGAGACACAAACGATATTCGCGTACTGAACGAACCGGGCAGCATGTATTTCATGCTAGACATTCGCGCCAAGACAAATAACACGCAAGGATTTGCCTTCAAACTCCTTCAAGACGAACTGGTTGCCGTAATGCCAGGCGAAAGTTTTGGGCCAAGTGCTGCCGGTCATATTCGCATCAGCCTCGGTGAATCCGAGGAAAGACTTAAAGAAGCGGCTTCACGGTTGCGCCGCTTTGCTTCCAACTACACAGAATAGAGAAAGACACACAAAATGAGCAAACCTGTTCCTTCCAAAGCTTCTGCTGTCATCATTGGCGGTGGCGTTGCCGGATGTTCGGTCGCCTATCACCTGGCCAAACTGGGCTGGAAAGATGTCGTCCTTCTCGAGCGTAAGCAGTTAACCTGTGGCACGACCTGGCATGCTGCTGGCCTGATTGCCCAGTTACGAGCGACCAAGAACATGACCAAGCTCGCAAAATACTCGCAAGAGCTCTACGGCACACTGGAAGAAGAAACCGGGGTTGCGACCGGCTTCAAGCGCGTTGGTTCAATCACGGTTGCACTAACCGACGAAAGAAAAGAAGAAATCTATCGACAGGCCTCAATGGCGCGCGCTTTTGGCGTTGAAGTTGAGGAAATCTCTCCAACCGAAGTCAAAGAGCGCTATGAACACCTCAATATCGAGGATGTAACAGGCGCGGTTTACCTGCCACTGGATGGTCAGGGGGACCCGGGAAACATTGCCCATGCGATGGCAAAAGGTGCGAAGCAAAACGGCGCTTCAGTCATTGAGGGTGTTAAAGTCACAGAAATCCATCAAAAGGACGGTCGGGTCACCGGTGTGAGCTGGAGCCGCGATGGCTCTGATGAACAAGGCACAATTGATGCAGACTATGTTGTAAACTGCGGTGGCATGTGGGCCCATGAGGTTGGCCGCATGGCGGGCGTGAATGTGCCGCTTCATGCATGTGAGCACTTCTACATCGTCACAGAAGGCATCGAAGGCCTCAAGCAATTGCCGGTCCTTCGGGTGCCTGATGAATGTGCATACTACAAGGAAGATGCCGGCAAAATGCTTCTCGGGGCGTTTGAACCAAACGCCAAACCTTGGGGCATGGAAGGCATTAAGGAAGATTTCTGCTTTGACCAGCTGCCGGAAGATTTTGACCACTTTGAGCCAATCCTTGAACAAGCTGTAAACCGACTTCCAATGCTGGGCGAAGCGGGCATTCATACGTTCTTCAACGGCCCCGAGAGTTTCACACCAGATGATGCTTATCACCTTGGCGAAGCGCCAAACCTGAAGAATTTTTATGTTTGCGCCGGCTTTAACTCTGTCGGCATCCAGTCTTCCGGCGGTGCTGGCATGGCCCTTGCCCAATGGATGCATGATGGCGAGCGTCCATTTGACCTTGGAGATGTGGACATCGCGCGGATGCAACCTTTCCAGGGCAACAAGCACTATCTCTTTGAAAGATCAAAGGAAACGCTTGGCCTACTTTACGCGGACCACTTCCCGTTCCGTCAAAAGGCCACCGCGCGAGGCGTGCGCAGAACACCCTTCCACAACCACCTGCTGGAGCGTGGCGCCGTTATGGGAGAGCTCGCGGGCTGGGAACGCGCAAACTGGTTTGCACGCGAAGCGCAGGAAGCCGAGTATCAGTACAGCTGGAGCCGTCAGAACTTCTTTGACAATGTTCGTGAGGAACATATGGCGGTTCGCCAGAATGTCGGCATGTATGACATGTCATCCTTTGGCAAAATTCGTGTCGAAGGTCCTGACGCTGAAAAATTTATGAACTATGTTGGAGGTGGCGATTATTCCGTTCCCAACGGTAAAATTGTCTATACGCAATTCCTGAACAATCGCGGCGGCATTGAAGCAGACGTAACGGTGACCCGCCTCACCGAAACCGCCTATCTCGTTGTGACACCTGCTGCAACGCGGCTTGCGGACCAAACCTGGCTAGAACGCAATAAAGGCGATTTCAACGTCGTCATCACCGACGTCACCGCAGGTGAAGGCGTTTTGGCAGTTATGGGTCCGCGTTCTAGAGACCTGTTGCAGGCGGTTTCGCCGGGTGATTTTTCAAATGACGTCAATCCGTTCGGTACAGCACAGGAAATTGAAATCGGCATGGCGCTTGCCCGCGTCCATCGCGTCACCTATGTGGGTGAACTTGGCTGGGAAGTCTATGTCAGTGCCGACATGTGCGGCCATGTATTCGAAACTCTGGCGGAGGCCGGGTTTGACTACGGCATGCGTCTATGCGGCATGCACATGATGGATACCTGCCGTATCGAAAAAGGTTTCAGACATTTCGGACATGATATCACCTGTGAGGATCACGTGATGGAAGCCGGATTGGGGTTTGCCGTTAAAAAGGATAAGCCGGAATTTATTGGCCGGGATGCTGTTTTGAGAAAGCAGGATGAAGGATTGGAAACACGTCTGGTACAGTTCCGTCTGACAGATCCTGAGCCCCTGCTCTATCACAATGAGGCAATTATCCGGGATGGCGAGGTAGTCGGATATTTGACTTCAGGCGCATATGGACATGCTCTGGAAGGCGCCATGGGCCTTGGATACGTCCCGTCTAAAGGCGAAAAAGCATCAGAAATGCTTGCATCCAGCTTCGAAATTGAGGTCGCGGGTACTCGCGTGAAAGCAGAAGCAAGCCTCAAGCCAATGTATGATCCAAAGTCAGAACGCGTGAAGGTTTAGACTGCTAGACTTCCGGATATCATTGCAATGACGGCATTTTATGAATCAGATATCACCTTGTTTTTGCAAGGCATGCCCCAATGAACGATGATACCCGGAAGTTGATTGACTTCATTCTTGAAAGCGAGAAGCTCAAAGGCGTTTTGCGCCTGAACAAGCCGGTTGGCCTCGACCGCTATGAAAACTCCGCAGAGCACAGTTGGCAAATTTCCCTAACTGCTCTTGTTTTGCTGGACACAAGACCTGAGCTTGATGCGCTCAAAGTGCTCAAGATGCTATTGATTCACGACCTTGTGGAAATCGATGCTGGCGATGTGCAGGTCTATGATGACGCAGCTCGAAAGGCCATTGAAGTCGAGGAAAAAGCTGCGGCAGTACGAATTTTCGGTATATTGCCCGATGCGATTGGTTCAGAATTACATGATCTGTGGCTGGAATTTGAAGCAGCACAAACCCCGGAAGCAAAATTTGCCAAGGCAGTGGATCGAGTAAATCCCGTACTCCAGAATCTCACGCAGAATGGCCAAAGTTGGGTCGAAAACGGCATAAGGCGCGGACAGGTTCTGGAAAAGAACCAAAGGATCGCCGATGCAAATGGGCCGCTTTGGGACGAAATAGAAAAGAAAATCAAAGAAGCCGACTGGTTCTAGCATTAACCCCGTTGGCGGATCGGCGCTAACTTTGCTCAACCTTCCAGCGCAGCCAGTTCACTTTCATATTCTTCAACACAGCTTCCCATGGCTTTGATCATGGGTTGCAACTGCGTCTCGTAATGCTTCCATTTCGCCACTGAAGAAGTATAGATCGGTTGGCGCACCTGCCATTGGGAGGCGGTACTGACATCCCGTTTCGAACTTGTGTGATCGAGACAATTCTCGTCCCATTCAAGTCCGATATGCTGGATCATCCCGCGTGCAACCGCTTCCGTATTAACCACTGTATCTTCATAAAACACTTCATGCATTTTTCCGGGAAGAACGCTCCGCCAATGTTCCATCAGCTTCCAATATTCCTTATAATACTGCCCGAGAAACTCTAAATCCGTTGCATAGGCATGAAACTCCGAAAAACTGGACTTAAAGCATGAAAGCGCACAATCCACCGGGTGTCTTCGACAATGGATGATCTTTGCATTGGGGAACATGAGGTGGATCATGCCTACAGAGAAGAAATTGTGCGGCAGTTTATCGACCTGATACTTCTTTATGTCTGTTCGATACCCGGATTCGTTGAAATATCTCTCTGCAACTTTCTCAAAGGAATCAGGGATCGCATGGTCGAAATAGAACTTGAAATCGGGCGCCGAGGGACTAGCCCTCGGCGAAAGTGGCGAATAAACGCCATAGTTCTTTAACAAATTAAGAACAAACGGCAGTTCACCATTGTCAATGATCTGACCGTGTCCGGCTAGAATACTTTCGATGAGAGTTGTCCCTGAACGTGGCATTCCGACAATAAAAATTGGACTATCCGATGCGCGCCCATGCCCTCCAAGTCGCTTGAGCAATTCAGAAGTGAACACTGTCTTCACATTGCCGAATGGAGTTAACTCTTTGTTTTTATTCAGTTCTGATCTGCCAATTTCATTTGCTTTACCAAAATTGTCAAACGCCTTGTCGAATTCTTTGATACGCTCATAAGCCAACCCAATATTGGAATAAGCATGTAACTTTCTCATTTGATCATCAAGAGCATCTGCGAGCGAAACAAACTCATCGATCTCTTCCGGAGCGACCGCCTCACCCGGCAAATTGAGAATGCGGCTTGTAACATCCAAAGTCCCGCCCAATTCTTTGCATCGCTGCAAGGCTTTGCGGGTTTCATCCACATCACCGCGCTTGGCATAGACGGTCGCATAGGTTTCGAAGATAACCGGATCATTGGGCAGCAAACGCTCGGCTTTTCGCATGCTAGCAAGGGCATCATCGAGCCTGTTTGCAGCCAACTCACATCTGGCGAGCCTGGTTAAAACATCTGCAGAATTACCGGAAGTCTTGAGCCACTTTTTGTAGTAGGGAATCGCTTCTTTGAATCGAAACCGCTTTGCGACAAGCAATTCAGTGATTTTCGCATAAACAGGCGCAGATTGAGAAAACCGTTTCAGGGCCTTTTTGTAGAAGTCCATCGCTTCATCATATTGCGCGGATTCGGCACACAACATGCCTAGAGCAAACAAAACATCGCCATTTCGCGGATTTTTTTGCAGAATTTGCCGATATTTTGCGATTTCCTGGGCAATTGCCCTTTCTGGCGCTTGCTTTAAATGCTTGTCAAATCGCACATAATCGAATGTAGTCGGAGGTACGGGCACTAAATTGGCTCTTTAATATGGCTAGCGGTACAAATTCTTTGTTTTGCGGGGCTACGAAAGTCAAGGTCTTCGACAACGCTGTTGCAAAAATGCACCACGAATTTGAATAACATCTGCACAAACGCAAATTTCGCCTTCTCCACAGGTGCGTAAATTGACTTGTTAACCTCTCAAAACCTAAAAGAAGATCACCAAAAGACGGGGATTCCCCAATTTGGCTATCTTGTAACCTATAGGGATAATATAATGAACATCAAATCTCTTCTTCTTGGCTCAGCAGCTGCGATGGTAGCTGTGTCAAGCGCACAAGCAGCTGATGCTGTTGTGGTTGAGCCAGAGCCAGTTGAGTATGTACGCGTTTGTGACGCTTACGGCTCAGGCTTCTTCTTCATTCCAGGCACAGAAACATGTATCCGCTTTGCAGGATATGTTCGCTCTGTTTACCGTCACAACGAGACCGAAGTTAATGGCATTACAGTAGACGCTACTGAGGACTGGGTGAACCGTGCGCGCATGTCAGTCGACACTCGCAACGAGACAGACTGGGGCACACTTCGTGGTCTCTTCCGTCTTGACACAGACATTCGTGGTTCAGGCAGCGATGCCGCTACACTTGACCGTGCAGTCGTATCACTTGGTGGCTTTCGTGTTGGTCAAACAGCTAACTACTGGACAACAAACCATGGTTTCGCTGGCATCGACTTGTCAGGTATTAATGGCGAAGACGGTAACTATTTTGGTGCAACAACTGCAGCAACTGTTTTTGACTACACATGGGCTGCAGACGGTTTTGCAGTAACCGCAGGTGTTCAATACACATCAGCAGGTGGCGGTGATATACGCGATCGTACATTGGGTGCCGCTGCTATACCTGCATTGGGTCTGCTTCCAGATGGTACAATCGATGTTGGCACTCCTGCAGTACCAGCTACAGGCAACCTGTATGACTACTACATTGGCTTTAACTGGTCTGCCGATTTCGGTACAATCGCCGGTACATACATCGTTGATGGCAACGGCGGAGCAGCTGGTGTGAATGATGATGGCGATGCGTGGAAAATCTCCGCAACATTGGATCTGTCAGAATTCGTACCAGGTGGCACACTACATGCTATGTACATGACTGACGATGGTGATCTAGTTGAACATATTGTTGGCGATGATGTTTGGTCTATCGGTGCAGACTTCAATCTCACTGACGAACTGGTACTTGCCGGTAACTACTACAGCCATGAGTTTGACTCTGGCCGTGATATCGACATGTTCGGTGCCGGTCTTAGCTGGAGACCAGCTGCTGCTCCAGGTCTGAAGCTTTACGTTTCTTATACATCAGTTGAAGACACTTCTGCTGCTGGTGTAGAAACAGATAGCGACGGTTACGCGATCGAAATCCGCCGCTCATTCTAATCATCTGATTAGAATAAGTTAAGGTTTGAACCCGCCAGCCTAGGTTGGCGGGTTTTTTGTTGCCTGAAAGTGAGCAATCCAAAGCAAGGCAAGAAAAAAGGGCGCTCATCACGCCCTTTCCAATTTCACTCACAATTCACGAAACGAGAGCGTTTCTTACTTCGGCGCCATCCGTATCGCACCATCAAGGCGGATTACTTCGCCGTTCAACATCGCATTCTCGCAAATTGAGATGGCTAGCTTGCCATATTCTCCCGGCTGACCAAGGCGAGATGGAAATGGCACCATAGCTCCAAGCGCATCCTGAACTTCCTGCGGCATGCCAGATACCATCGGCGTACCGAAAATACCGGGAGCAATGGTCATCACCCGAACCCCGTTACGCGAAAGATCTCGCGCCATTGGCAAGGTCATCCCAACCACGCCACCTTTTGAAGCGCTGTAAGCAATCTGACCGATTTGACCGTCGTAGGCGGCAACCGATGCTGTGTTAATGATTACTCCCCGCTCGCCATCATCATTGAGAGGGTCTTGTGCGCACATGCCTGCCGCACTTTGCGAAGAAACATTGAACGTCCCGATCAGGTTCACACCAATCGTTTTCGCATAGGTCGCTGCGTCGTGCGAATTCCCGTCGCGATCCACAGTCTTCGCAGCCGGGGCAATCCCCGCACAATTGACGCATATGCTTTCCTGACCATTTGTGGCACGAACGATATCAAGCCCTCCAGCAACCGAGTCGGGATCCGATACATCAACCTTGGCGAAAGTGCCGCCGATCTCAGCCGCAACGCGATTGCCACTTTCTTCATTGACGTCAAAAATACCGACTTTAACGCCCTTCGCAGCAAGTGCGCGCGCAGTCGCTTCACCCAGCCCAGAGCCACCTCCGGTGACGACTGCAGCTAACGTGTCGTTCAATTTCATCTTTATACCCTCTCAATTGCAATCGCGGTTCCTTCACCACCACCAATACAGATAGCAGCTAGTCCGCGTTTTTTGTCGTGTGTTTCCAACGCGTTAAGCAGTGTCACGATAATTCGTGAGCCTGATGCACCAATCGGATGACCAAGCGCACAGGCCCCGCCATGCACGTTGACCTGATCGCGGTCGAGCCCAAACTCATGCATAAAAGCCATCGGAACCACAGCGAAGGCCTCATTCACCTCCCATAAATCCACATCATCCTTGGTCCAACCAATTTTTTCCATCAGTTTCTTGGCAGCAGGTACAGGCGCAGTCGTAAACCAACCCGGTTCATGCGCATGGCTCGCATGGCCATGGATAACAGCCCGAACTTCCATTCCTTCTCGTTCAGCAACACTTTCGGTGGTAAGGACCAACGCGGCCGCACCATCCGAAATGGAAGAAGCGTTAGCAGCCGTGACGGTGCCATCTTTTTTAAACGCTGGTTTCAGATTCGGAATTTTCTCGGGCATGGCCTTGCGCGGTTGCTCATCGCTTTCGATTGAAATATCCCCTTTGCGCGTCGAATAGGAAACAGCGCTGATTTCATTGGCAAATTTACCGTCAGCTTCTGCCTTTTGCGCATTCTCCAGAGAGCGGATGGCATAGGCATCCTGTGCCTCACGGGTGAATTGGAACTTTTCCGCGCAGTCTTCAGCAAAAGACCCCATCAGCTTGCCCTTGTCATAAGCATCTTCCAACCCGTCGAGGAACATGTGGTCGATCACCTGACCATGACCAAGGCGAGCCCCACCACGCATCTTTTCGAGTAAATACGGCGCATTGGTCATGCTCTCCATGCCACCGGCAACAATTATTTCACCGTTTTCCGCCTTGAGTTGATCGAAAGCGACCATGGTCGCCTTCATGCCTGAGCCACACATCTTGTTGAGTGTCGTGGCAGGCACGCCTTTATCCAGCCCCGCGTGAAATGCTGCCTGACGCGCTGGAGCCTGACCTTGTCCGGCTGGCAATACATTGCCCATAACCACTTCATCCACTTTTGCAGGATCAAGCTTTGCATCTTCAAGTGCCGCCTTGATCGCAGCGCCGCCAAGCTCCGACGCTGTTAGAGACGAAAACTCTCCCTGAAAACCACCCATGGGTGTGCGTTTCGCGCCTGCAATTACAATTCTGTCAGCCATGGAAACTCCTCAATTCCGGCATTTATCCCGTAATCAGGATCGCCCGGAAATCATTGACATTGGTACCTGTGGGTCCCGGTATAAATAGGGCGCCGATTTTGTCAAACGCCGTGTACGCATCATTGTTCTGCAGATATGCAACCGGATCAATACCGGCCATTCGCATTTTGCCTGCAGTATCGCCATCAACAAAGGCACCTGCATTGTTTTCTGACCCGTCAATGCCATCCGTGTCGGCGCTTAGCAGATGAACGCCCTTTTCTCCTGCGATTTCGATCGCAAACGATAACAGGAATTCGGTGTTTCGCCCGCCCCGGCCATTGCCTTTGAGCGTAACTGTGGTCTCCCCGCCCGAAAGCAGCAATACCGGTTTTTTGAACGGGCGATCACGATGCAAAATTTCCTTGGCAATTGCCGCTTGCGTGCGTGCCGCTTCCCGCGCCTCTCCTTCAATCGCATCGGAAAGAATATGCGTCTCAATGCCGTGAGATTGCGCCAGCGCCTGCGCCACTTCCAGCGAAATTGCAGCCGACGCAATGATGTGATGTTCTGCCTTAGACAGAGCCGCATCTGTCGGCAATGGCGCATCTGCGGCAGATGTCTTGACATGCGCCAACACTGCATCGGGCAATGGCATCTTGTATTGATCGATGATCGCCAGTGCATCTTCCCGTGACCCTTCATCAGCGACCGTAGGACCGGAGGCAATAAATTGAGGATGGTCGCCCGGAATATCTGACACCAGCAAGGATACGGTTTTTGCAGGATATGCGACCGCAGCAAGCCTTCCCCCCTTGATGAGGGAAACATGCTTACGCACTGTATTCATTGCAGAAATTGGTGCGCCAGACGCCAACAAGGTCTCATTCACAGCGATCTCGTCAGCTAAGGTCAAACCCTCAGGCGGCGCGGGTAGAAGCGCAGAGCCGCCGCCGGAAATCAGCGCGACCACCAAATCATTTTCGGACAAATCAGCCACTGCGTCCAATAACCGTTGCGCGCCAACCAGCCCAGCCTCATCTGGCACCGGGTGCGCAGCCTCCAACACCTCCAGATGCTCGCAGTCACACGCATAGCCGTAGCGGGTGACAATCACTCCTTCCACCGCCTCTCCGTGCTTCTCCATCCACGCTTGCTCGAAAGCCCGACCCATCTGGGCAGAACCCTTCCCTGCACCAATGATGACGAGGCGCCCTTTTGGCTTTTCAGGAAGAAAACGGGTGATCACTTTTTCAGGCTGTGCGGCATCGACCGCAGCATCAAAAAGGGATGTGAGAAACGGAACTGGCTCTATAGGTTTTGTCATGCAGAACCTATGCAAGGACAGCGCGCAGCGGTCAAGATAGTGAAAGCAATTGTGCCGAATATTGGGAGGATTGAAAAATGGCAACGATCTGGGGAAGAGCCACTTCAAGCAATGTTCAACTTGCCATGTGGGGCGCAGCGGAAGTTGGATTGGATATTGAACGCATCGATGCAGGAGGCGCGTTTGGTGGAACCGAAACGGAAGATTTCAAAGCCATGAATCCGAATGGCCTTGTTCCTGTTTTGAAGGACGGTGACCTTGTGCTTTTTGAAAGCGCCGCAATCTTGCGCTATCTCGGCGCTCAATATGGATCAGATGCATTCTGGCCACCGAAGCCCAAACAACGCGCACCACTGGATGCCTGGGCCGAATGGACAAAAACCACACTTTGTCCGGTATTGATTTATCAGGTTTTCTGGACCCTAGTCCGCACGCCTAAAGTTGATCGGGATATGGAGGCACTTTCGGAACAAGTCACTCAATTGGGAGAATTGATGTCACGCATCACGCCGGAATTTGCAAACAAGCCATTCCTGGGCAGCGATCATTTAAGTTTTGCGGATATCATGTTTGGTCACACGCTCTACCGCTATTATACTCTGCCAATTGAAAGACCTGACCTCCCGGACTTGGCCGCATATTATGACCGTCTAAAAGCAAGACCCGCTTACCAAGAGCATATTATGGTCGATTATAGTTCCTTACAAATGGGGTAATGCTCCTAACCGCAACTTATTGGTTTTCCAATAAGTATAATATTGTATGGAAACGCAGGTTTAAGCGTCGTGCTACCAGTTCCCCTAACGGTTCTTAGAATCCGGATACAAGACTTATCTTTCAAGAACGAAATCGGTTTCGCATTCAGTGGCTGAGTGTCGCTTCGCAATATTCCATATTGAGGATTATACCACGGTCTGGAAGTGTTCGGTTCGCGTCCGGTCAGGCCACCGGCTGTTTTTGCACGTACTGCAACGACGCTACCCGATACCAATTTGCCAAAATACTCAATGAATTCTTGCGCATACTCATCATCATTTTTCTGGGGATGGTAGCAACCAGCAAGGTCAGAAGATTTTCCTTCGTTTTCCCCGCTGAAGAAACGCTCTAACACTGAAAATTTTTGCTGTTCACAAGGGCTTTGGCTATTATAAACAGCGTCTTCATCTAGACAACTCAGCGTATTTTCACCCCTTTTTTTCTTCGCCCGATCTTCCCAACTCTTAATATAAAAATTTGCCTCACCGCTATTCCCTGGTCTTATTTGAACAAATTCACCGTTTCTAAATACACAAAAATCATCAAAGAAATATGCAGCTTCAGTGGAAAAATAGTGATTTGCTTCTCGAAGGGTCCATGGAAACACAAAAACAAGTGTACCTAATAATATTGGTATTATTGCAATAAACGCAATTATTGAGTTTACATATTCAATCCTAATATTAGATTTGTCTTTCAATTTATCACCATTTCACGTCGAAAATATTATAAATAGAGAGAATATCAATTGCAAAAAATAAGCAAGGTATATGTAGACCACCATCCAAATTGAAAGTATTGCGTGGTACATGACCCAATCCTCCCTAACCTCCCTCCTAGGCATCACTCATCCCATCATTCAGGCACCCATGGCCGGGGCTTCGACGCCCGCAATGGCAGCAGCCGCATCCAACGCCGGCGCCTTGGGTTCGCTTGGCTGCGCAATGATGAAGCCGGATGCGTTGCGCGATCTTGGTCAAGAAATGAAATCACAAACCAATCGACCGGTAAACTTCAACTTCTTCAGCCATCAAGAACCACAAAGCGATGCTGCAACGGGTGAAGCGGCCCGTGCACTCCTTAAACCCTATTATGATGAACATGAACTCGGTGAAGTCAAAGACGCACAACCAACACATTTTCCGTTTGGCGAAGATATCTGCGACGCCATGCTGGAAATTGCGCCCAAGGTGGTCAGTTTTCACTTTGGCCTGCCACAAGCAGAACTGGTTGAGAAACTGAAAGCCAATGGCTCGGTCATTCTCTCATCTGCCACAACGGTGAAAGAGGCGAAATGGCTGGAGGAAAACGGCGCAGATGCCATAATCGCGCAGGGGTTTGAGAGTGGTGGCCATCGCGGGTTCTTTCTGGAAACCGAAGATGCCTGCATCGGAACCATGGCCCTGGTGCCCAATGTGGTTGATGCGGTTTCGGTTCCTGTGATTGCCGCCGGTGGAATAGCAGACGCCCGCGGCATCAAGGCCGCAATGGCGCTTGGCGCATCTGGTGTGCAAATCGGGACGGCTTTCCTCAATTGCGTAGAGGCTGGTATTCCTGATATTCACAAGAGAGAACTCCTGGCTTCAGACGGGTCCAATACACGAACCACCAAAGTCTTTTCCGGTCGTCCGGCTCGAGGCATTGTCAACCGCTACATGAACGACTTACGCGCCCATGAACCGGACCTTCCGGATTTCCCGATCATGAACACACTTACCGGCCCATTGCGCAAGGCAAGCGCCGGCAAGGACAGTCCGGATTTTGTGTCCATGTGGTCAGGTCAGGCAGTGGATCTGAACCGTGAAACTACGACGGCCGAACTCATCCAATCTTTGGTCACTGAAGCGGGGCTCTAAAGATAGATCGGCGGCATGTTTACCGTGTCGCGACTGATGAATACCGATTGTCGGTAAACCAGATTCTTGCCCCAATAGACTTCCAGATAGTACGGGTCACGATCCATGGGAATACCAAAGAAACTGAACCTGCCATACTCATCTGATGACGTTGGGACACTTCTTCCAAATTGTGGGTGAACAAGGGATACTGTGAGCCCCGGTGCGGGTTTGCTGTCGCTTTTGGTAAGCAATTGACCAATGACTTTTGCCTGTGAATTGGCAGCAATGGACGGAAAGGCGACAACCCAGACCAGACAAAGGACGAAAACTCTGAACAAAGGCATCACTGTGTACCCCCGAATTGACCGCTGGCTTCCAGGCTGTCCAGTTGAACATGGGCTGGAACAGGCGCAATGGTGGGCGAGAGGTTTTCAAAGGCTATGCTCTGTTCAAGCGTAATATCTCCCAAATCCGCGGTCCCGTTTTCCAGTCTGGAAAGCTGTATCGTGCGCGTTAACGGCCTGTATCCCGGAGCTGAGACGACAATCTGTAGCGTGTCCACATACGGGTGATGGGTTTCCAGGATCTGACCGGTATGTTGCAGGTTTTTGTTCCAGCCACCCGCAAGCAGCCTCACAGAAACCGGTTCATTCACTCCAATTGTATTAGCCTTGATTGTGAAGGGTTGCGTCTCTGACGGGCGGCCCAGAAATGCCGAAATCACCACAAACATCAGGCCAATAATGAAAATGCCAAGCGCCGGATATTGCGTGGTTATTCGCAACTCTTTTTTAAACTCAACGGTTAGCGCATCAGCGGTGGCACCACCCAGGGTAATAGCACCCTTGTATAAAAGAAGTATTCCACCGAGCACCATCATGATGCCACAAAATGCACCGGAAAGAAGAAGGTAAGAAAAGGTCTCATGCTGCATGATATCAACCCCAGCATTAGAGAGCCCCTCTTGACTTAAAATAACACAAATTGCCGAAAAATTCAAACCTGGACAACCGAAACGGGTTCCAAGCGTTTCAACAATGCGACCATCAATATCTCACGTTGAGATCAAGCCCGATGGGTTCTTTTGCGGCCAGAGGGTCGCTTCATGATAGGCTTTTCCAAGCCGCAGCAGCTTCGCATCGCTCGCTCGGGCACCAATCAGCTGAAAGCCAACCGGCAATCCGGTCGTTGAGAAACCTGCCGGCAGGTTCAATGCCGGAAGCCCAACCAATGATGCAGGGATGACGATTTCCATCCATTGATGATAGGTCGTCATTTGCTGCCCATTGATTTCATCCGGCCAGTGACGTTCTGCATCGAAAGGCATGACCTGCGCGCTTGGCAGGACAATCGCGTCATAGGTTCCGTACAATTCAGCCAGATAGGCGAACCATTGTGACCGTACCAGTGACGCTTCAGCAATTTCATTGCCGGACAGAGCAAGACCTGCCTCAATCTCGTATATCGCCTCTGGTTTGAGTTTCGCGCGCCATTCCTTGTTTTCATAGACTGGCCGCAAACGGGATGCGACTGCGAAATTTCGCAAGCGTACCCAGGACATCCAGAGCGCTTTGGGGTCAAATTCCAGTTGAAGTGGCTCCACTGAATGCCCCAGCGCTTCGAAGGTCTTGAGACCGTTTTCACTGACTTCCAGAATATCACCCTCAATCTGATAATGTCCGTTCCAGTCTCCCAGCCAACCGATTTTTGCCTTCTCACAGGGTGTGCCAAGGGCCGTCAGAAACGAGGATTGTTGCGGCAAGCAGAACGGATTGCCGGCCTGCGGCCCCGAAAGAACATCGAGCAACAATGCCAGATCATCGATGGAACGCGCCATAGGCCCAAGCGTTGCGAGCGGATGAAGAAAAAGCTCACCGATCGGATCATCGGTCACAAGGCCAAAAGTCGGGCGAAGACCATACACATTGCACCATGCAGCGGGGTTGCGAAGCGACCCCATCATGTCAGAGCCATCTGCGACGGGGATCATGCGTGTGGCAAGCGCTGCGGCCGCTCCCCCACTGGACCCGCCAGCCGTGCGTTCAAGGTTGTAAGGGTTGCGGGTCACACCATGGACAGGGTTGTAGGAATGCGACCCCAAACCGAATTCCGGTGTATTGGTTTTGCCAATAAAAATCAGCCCCGCTTCGCGCATGCGTCTGGCTGCCAACGCATCTTTCTCCGGCAAATAATCTGCAAAAACAGGAGAGCCATGTGTTGTCCGAATGCCTTTGGTTTCCAAAAGGTCCTTTACGGCAATCGGCAGGCCATGAAGTTTCGAAGCTTTGGGTTGCATGGCAGCCGCTTTTGCTTCTTTCAACAGGGTTTCCCGATCACGCAGAGAAACAATTGCATTCACTTCCGCATTGACAGCATCCACCCGATCAAGACAGGCCTCCATGATATCGACATAGGTGAAGTCACCGCGATCAACACCATCAGACAGTTCAATGGCGCCCAGTTCCAGCAATTCGCTCATTGGCTACGCTCCTTCTTTATCCGGCAGATGTTGGCCCTTTACAGTTCGGGAATTACCACGCATTTCAGCGATCACCTTTCCATCCTGATTGGTCACCGTACAGTCATAAATGCCGGACCGCCCTTCCCGATAGCGCTCCTGCGCAACTGCATCGAGAACATCCCCTTCAAAGGCAGGTGCCAGGAAATCAATCTTGCAGGCCTGTGCAACAGTGAATTGGTTATAACCATTACAGGCAAAAGCGAATGCGCTGTCGGCCAGCAGAAACATATATCCCCCGTGACAAATCCTCTGGCCATTGAGCATGTCCGCGCGAACCGGCATTGAGAGGACCGCCCGTCCCGCACTGATATCCTCAATCTTCATGCCAAGCGATTGGCTGGCTTCATCATTGGCCCACATGGAATCTGCGCAAGCCCTGGCCATTTCATCGGGTGTCATATCGGACATTAGTGGTGACCCTCCCCTAACCTACAACATGCGGGATCGAGGGCACGTTAAACTATCGATTGCCAATGGCAAGCCTCTGAACTAACGGTGTTAACAGACAAGTCTCGCTGGCACAGAAAGCAAAAATGGAACGAAAAACTGGAATAGACGCAACCGGAGCGCTGATGCTTCTCGTGATCATGTTGGCACTAGGTCTGAACCAGGTTGGTATCAAGATCGTCAACGAAGGTATTCCACCCACCTTGCAGGCAGGTTTGCGCTCTCTTGCAGCACTTCCCATTATTCTCATGCTGTGTCTGGTTCGAAGAACAGAAATACCCTTCCGCCGTGAAATACTTATTCCTGGTCTTTTAACCGGGTTCTGTTTTGCAGCGGAATTCGCGCTGTTGTTTCAAGCCCTAAATTGGACTTCCGTCGCCCGTGCTTCAATCTTCTTCTACACCATGCCGTTTTGGGTCGCGTGTGCGGCACATTTTCTAATCCCGGGAGAACGGCTGACCTTCATCCGCATCCTCGGTTTGGTACTGGCGATATTGGGGGTTACGCTGGCACTTTCCAACAACACTTCAACGGCAGGCCCTTACGCTCTGGCCGGCGACTTAATGGCGCTTTTGGGAGCCGTTGGCTGGGCTGCAATTGCAATCATCGCCCGAACGACCAAATTTTCCACCATCAAACCTGAGGCGCAGCTGTTCTATCAGTTGATTGTTTCTGCGGGCTTATTGCTGATTTTGGCCCTACTGCTCGATGAGGGATTGAGCCAGCCCACTGTATTTCATTGGAGCATTTTTGCATCTCAAGTACTGTTTGTTGTGTGTACGTGCTTTCTGCTCTGGTTCTGGATCTTGTCTGTTTATCCAGCGTCTGACATGGCCTCTTTCAGCTTCCTTGCTCCTGTATTTGGCGCTGTCTTTGCATGGTTGATTTTGGACGAGCAAATGACCTGGTCCATTATTCTCGCTCTCGGTCTCGTTGCGTTGGGCATCTTGCTTGTGAACAGGAGATGACATGATCAAAACCCGGTTGACCGAAGCACGTGGCATCGAGCACCCTATTATTCAGGCACCCATGGCATTTGCAGCCGGCGGAAAACTTGCTGCAGCCGTTTCACAATCCGGCGGGCTTGGATTGATCGGCGGTGGATACGGCGATGCAGACTGGCTCGATGAACAATTTTCAGAAGCTGGCAATCAACCTGTCGGATGCGGGTTCATCACATGGTCTCTGGCCAAACAACCCGAATTGCTGACCAAAACACTGGAACGCAATCCATCAGCAATTTTCCTGTCTTTCGCCGATCCTGAGCCATTCGTTGAGGAGATCAAACAAGCCGGAACAACGCTCATCTGCCAGGTACAGACCCTGAAACACGCGCGACATGCTGCAGACTGCGGGGCAGATATCATCATCGCACAGGGAACCGAAGCCGGCGGGCATGGCGCAAAGCGAGCAACAACCACCCTCGTTCCGGAAGTTGCTGACATGCTCGCAAAACAACATCCCGACACCTTGCTGGTTGCAGCAGGTGGTATTGGCGATGGGCGCGGCCTCGCAGCAAGTCTGATGCTTGGCGCCGATGGTGTGCTGGTCGGTTCGCGGTTTTGGGCGGCAACCGAGGCGCTGGTCGGCAGGAATATGCATCAAGCATCCATTGATGCCACAGGCGATGATACAATCCGCTCATCCGTGATGGACATCGCCCGGCGTTTGGATTGGCCGGGTGACTACACGTGCCGTGTCCTGCAAAATCCCTTCACAGATCGCTGGCATGATGATCTGCCGAGTTTAATTGCAAATGCTGATGAAGAGGCCGCAAAATGGCGTGCTGCCTGGCAAGCTGACGATCCGGACGACTCAAACACCTTTGTGGGCGAAGTGACAGGGCTGATAAGAGACATAAAACCTGCCTCGGAGATTGTCGAAAACATTATGTCGGAAGCGGAAGATCTTCTGAAAAATGCAGGCAATCGAGTCAGCTGATATCTGATCAACAATTTGTTGTTTGACCTGACCATTTATGAAGGCACACTGCACCTATGCAGTCTGTTTTCATGCTCATCGCGAAAATCTGTTTGTCAGCAATTTTGGTTCTTTTGTTTCCAGTCTCCCACAGCTTTGCACTGGAAGAGGTTGATGTAGAACTTGTCATGGCGGTGGATGGCTCCGGCTCGGTCAGCCCTGAAGAAATGCATCTTCAGTTTCAAGGATATATTGACGCCTTTCGCAATCCTGTTATCCAGAATGCCATGCGATCCGGGCCCACAGGCAAAGTAGCCGTTTCGCTTGTCGTATGGTCGGACCGTTATCTCCCCAAACTGCAGAGTGAATGGTTTCGTATTTCTTCGGTGCAGGATGCAGAAGGGTTTGCACAAGCGCTGGAAAGCTTGCACGAGCAGGTAAAGATTCTCTACATCACCAAGGGTGGTACAGAGATTGGCGCGGGCATCGGTTATTCGCTTGCCATGTTGGACAACAATAAATTCAACGGTCTTCGCAAAATAATTGATGTATCCGGCGATGGCATAGAAACCCGACCCTATTCAAATTCTGTAATGCGATTACCCCAGGCACGCATCATCGCCCAATCCCGGCAGGTGATAATTAACGGCCTGGCAATTGCCAACGATTTTTACAACCTTGCCCGCTACTACCGTGAGAACGTCATCAGCGGGCCTGGGAGCTTTGTCATCGAAGCAAAGGATTTCAATGATTTCGGTGAGGCAATTCACCGAAAATTGTTGCGCGAATTCTCAAGCCAGGTTTCCAATTTGCGGCAGTAAATCTGTCTGTCGGCGACTTGGAAACTGTATCCAAAGGCGTAGCATTATTCGTGACATTTGGAGGAATTGTCATGGCCAACCACGATCTTGCAAAAATCAAATCAGACTATGAACGCGATGGATATGTTTCAGGGATAGAGCTTCTGAACCAGTCGGAGGCGAATACCCATCGTGAAAGACTGGAAAGAGCGGAAACTGACTTTGGCAACATGCATTACAAGTCGAAGATTCACACGCTGCTCACTTCACCGCTCGAATTGGCGACGATGCCAGCCATGCTGGACATTGTCGAACAGATGATCGGCCCTGATATTCTTTTGTACAACGTTACTTACATCATCAAAGAAGCTAATTCGCCGTCTCATGTAAGCTGGCATCAGGATTTGACCTATTGGGGCCTGTCCCATGATGATCAGGTATCCGCCTGGCTTGCATTATCTCCAGCAACTGCAGAGTCCGGGTGCATGCGCATGATCCCGGGCAGCCATACTGATGGTGTCTATGATCATGAGACCGGGGAAGATGAGACCAATGTACTTCTGCAAAGCCAGACCATACGTGGCATTGACGAGAGCAAATCTGTCATGTGTCCTCTTAAACCGGGGGAAGCCTCCTTCCACCATGGTTGGACCCTTCACGCTTCAATGCCCAACAATTCCAACGACCGCCGCATCGGATTGAACATTCAATATCTCGCAGCGCATGTCCGCCAGACCAAACATGATCTCGATACTGCAATGCTGGTACGCGGCAAGGACGACTACAACAATTTCGGTATTGATCTGCCAGCGGAACGAGATCTTGATCCCGTGGCGATAGCGCGGCAAGCCGAACTTGAACGCATGCATGTGGAAACCGCTGGCACAGCGTGACGCGGTCAATTCGCAACAAAACCCTATTTGGATAAATCACACTTAATCCCAAGTGCGCCGTAAAACGTGTCTTTACGTTGACATATATGTTTGCCTATTCTGAACTCTGAATTGGTCAGATTGAATGTATTAGGGAGTTGCAGAAATGGTATTTCGACAGGTAGCAATTGGAATCTTGTCTTTTGGTTTTGGGGTGCAGATCGCATTGGCTGAAAATCGTATCGATCAACAACTTCCCGGAGCACCGGAGCTGGCAAAATATGGCGACTTTTCTGTCGGCGTACGGACGCTTGATATCGTCAACCCTAATCAGGTGGAAGTATTGAACATCAATGGCGCTGCGGAAAAACCCGATCCATTGCCGAGGTATGACCGACCATTGACGCTGGAAATCTGGTATCCGGCAGAGAGTGGCGCGGCAGGTGAAAACACCCTGAATGTGTTTCTGCGCGATGGCAAAACCAAGGTGCAAATTGAAGGCAAGGCTGTTAGGGATGCAATGCCAGAGGGGGAAAATCATCCGCTGGTCGTCATCTCTCACGGTTATCCGGGAAACCGTTTCCTGCTTGCTCACCTGGCTGAGAACCTCGCCTCAAAGGGATACGTGGTGGCTTCCATTGACCACACAGACTCCACATACCGTACACAAGCTGCATTCGGCTCCACACTGATCAATCGTCCCTACGACCAATTGTTCACGCTTGCCGAAATGGACCGCCTTTCAAAGGAAAAGGGTTCATTTCTGAATGGGCTGGTCGATGCGTCCAATGCTGGGCTAATCGGTTATTCGATGGGCGGTTACGGGGCTGTCATCACAATGGGCGGCGGCGTCACACAGGCTTCGGTCGACTACGCCTGGGGCGGGCCGCATGGCACCTTGGGCGTTCATCTGAGCGGATCCGAAACCCATAACAATCTTCCCGACGAGCGTTTCAAAACCGCAATCGCTTTTGCACCCTGGGGCATGAATACCGGTTTCTGGAGCGCGGAAACCCTGAAAGGCATCGAAACTCCGATGCTGTTTGTTGCTGGCTCCGTCGATGATGTTTCCGGATATGAAAACGGCATTCGAGCAATTTGGGAGAATGCCGTTAACGCGGACCGGTCTCTCCTGACCTTCGAAAACGCCAACCACAACGCAGGCGCGCCTATGCCCGCACCAATTGAATCAGACAAATTTGACGATCAACTCGGCTTCAATGTTTCCGAGCATTACACTGATGCTGTCTGGGATTCAGTTCGCATGAACAATATCTCGCAGCATTTTGTAACCGCCTGGCTCGGCAAATACCTCAAAGGCAATGGCGAGATGGACGCCTATCTTGATTTGGTTCCAAATTCCAATGACAGCGTCTGGGCAAAGAATGAAGACGGCTCAGAAAAGCCAGAGCACACGCATTGGCACGGGTTCCCTAACCGCACAGCAAAGGGCCTGCGTTTTGAGACGCTGAAAGCGAAATAGTGATCCGGCATATCGTCCTTACAAAATTCAGAGAAGAAACGAGCGAGGACACGATCAATGAGATTTACCGGCAATTAAGCGATTTAACTGCACAATTGCCGGGATCAAGAAACTTCACAGGTGGCCGATCAGAAAGTCTGGAACATTTGGAACGTGGCTACACGCATGGCTTCACGATC
>JASJDO010000126.1 GCA_030065115.1 Rhizobiaceae bacterium
CATTGGAAACAGTTCTGGCGCAGAGGTCTCGTTGAGATACGCTTCGGAAACACGCGGCAGCAACTCGTTTTGCGCGAACGCTTCCGCTGAGTCCCGAATCATGCGCTCTTCTTCAGAAAGCTGATCGTTGAACAGAAAAGGATCTTCCCAGGAAAACTTGCCCAGTGACGGGCTACTTTTCGGGTCCAAGGGTTTCGCCGCTTCAGCCATGGCATCTACTCCAAATCAAAAAACAGATACTATATCCATAGAAGCATTGAGGCAGGAGTCAAACCTTCAGCACCACACAACCGCAGTGCTGATTTTCGCTATTGGCCTGGGTCAGGTGTATCTAGCTCAGTCCAAAAACTGCAGCCTGTTGTTGTTCTGCTGACAGGCGATGACGCAATGGACCGCCGCCGCCGCCAAACAACAAGCGTCGCTCAGTATATGATGATTCAAAAATCGGATACCGACGCAGCAATTGCTCGCGAAAACTTGCCACATTGGTGGCCATCAAACCCAAGCGTACCGTCAATGGCGGATACGGTCGAGGTTCACACAAAATGTCAGCTCTGAATACACGCCGATAAAATGCACGATGTTCCTGACGAACAGAAGCCAGACACAGATCAGCATCAAAATGATCATAGGTCATGCAGGCTGCACGCAACGTGATGTAAGGAATCTCGGGATAGATGGCCGACATTGCTTTGCTTGCAACAAAACGCGTCGGGTCAACCAATAGCTTTCCCTCATCCAGAAGAGGCCGAATAACGTCTGGGAAAAAGTCCAAAGCAGGCCCATACGGCATGTCAGGCGTAATCAGATGGCAGCGCACTGCACTGACCATCATGCCATCCACAAAAACACCAAAGTTCCAGCAATTGTCCATGTCATCATAGGCATCGCGAAAGATGCCGCCCGCCATGGGTTTGATTGCACCTTCGCTCAGGTAAGCCTTGTGGCGAAGCTTGAATATCGCGTCACGCTCTTCCGGCTCTTCAGCAATTCGGTAGTCAACTTGTTGTAAATACGCCAGTAATTTATTCGAAAAATTCGACGCGTCTTTTGTAGTATGCATTCTTTGCCCCTAAACATACTTTCCCCTCAGCCATACAAGGTTAACGTATGGTAAACATAAGTAAAGAGCAAGATACAGAATAGATACGATTTTAACGAATTTTGACAGGATATAGTTAATGTGAAATCCCCAATAAAAAAGCCGCAATTGCAAGCAATTGCGGCTTTGAATCACTTTATGAGACAGCTTATAGAGCTGCTTCAAGCTCCGGAAGGACATCGAAAAGATCAGCAACCAGACCATAGTCTGAAACTTGGAAGATCGGCGCTTCCTCGTCTTTGTTGATTGCAACAATGATCTTTGAATCCTTCATGCCGGCCAGATGCTGGATCGCACCGGAAATACCTGCAGCAATGTAAAGATCAGGCGCAACCACCTTGCCGGTCTGGCCCACCTGCCAATCATTTGGCGCATAACCAGCGTCCACCGCAGCACGTGAGGCACCAACAGCGGCACCGAGCTTGTCAGCAACAGGAAGGATAACTTCCTCGAACTTCTCAGATGAACCAAGTGCACGGCCGCCGGAAATGATGATTTTCGCAGAAGTCAGTTCAGGACGATCGCTTTCAACAATCTTCTCACCCTGGAATGTTGAAAGTCCTGGATCGGCAGCAGCGGAAACACTTTCGACAGAAGCAGAACCACCTTCTTCGGCGGAGGCAAAACCTGCAGTACGCACAGTAATCACCTTCTTTGCATCTGTTGCCTGAACAGTCTGGATCGCGTTACCGGCATAGATCGGACGCTCAAATGTATCTGCTGAATGGACCGCAGTGATGTCAGAAACCTGCATCACATCCAAAAGTGCTGCCACACGCGGCATGATGTTCTTGCCGGAAGTTGTTGCTGCAGTGATGATTGTATCATAATCACCTGCCATACCTACAATCAGGTCGGCCATTGGCTCAGCCAGTTGGTTTTCATAATAGTCAGCTTCAGCAACGAGCACCTTGCCAACACCTGACAATTTTGCAGCTGCCTGCGCTGCTGCATCACAGCCCTTGCCAGCAACCAGCACATGAACATCACCACCGATTTCAGCAGCAGCAGTCAGCGCTTTTGCAGTCTGATCGCTCAGAGAAGCATTATCATGATCTGCAATAAGTAGAGTAGCCATAATCAATATCTCCTTACTTGAGCACGCCGGCTTCGTTTTTGAGTTTGTCGACAAGTTCTGCCACAGAACCAAGTACCACACCTGCTTCGCGTGCTGGCGGCTCGGTGGTGTTGGTAACCTTCAGTCTGGGCGCTGTATCCACACCATAGTCGGCAGGTGACTTTTCATCGAGTGGCTTCTTTTTCGCCTTCATGATGTTTGGCAGAGACGCATAGCGAGGCTCGTTCAAACGCAAGTCAGTTGTAACGATGGTCGGCATCTTGACTTCAACAGTCTGAAGACCGCCGTCCACTTCGCGAGTGACTTCTGCCACATCGCCCTTGATTTCCATTGAGTTTGCAAAAGTCGCCTGTGACCAGCCAAGAAGTGCAGAAAGCATCTGCCCAGTCTGGTTTGAATCATCATCGATTGCCTGCTTGCCAAGGATCACCAGACCAGGCTGCTCTTCCTCAACAATACCTTTCAGGATTTTCGCAACCGCAAGCGGCTCGACAAGATCATCAGTCTTGACCAAAATACCACGGTCAGCACCCATTGCGAGCGCTGTGCGGATGGTTTCCTGTGATTGTTGTGGCCCAACAGATACAGCAACAATTTCTTCAACTTGTCCGGCTTCTTTCAAGCGGATCGCCTGTTCGACGGAAATTTCATCAAACGGGTTCATGGACATCTTGACGTTTGCAAGTTCGACGCCTGAACCGTCCGATTTCACACGGATTTTGACATTGTAATCAACAACCCGTTTGACTGGGACAACAACCTTCATGTCTCAACCTTTCGGTAAATCTAGAGTTATCATGGGATAAGGAAAACCCACTGCATTTTGGCATTATGAAATTTCTCGCCAAAATTTCATGTCTGTTTGCGTAATACCAACTGACGTTTACGTCAAGCTGTATTGAGACGTTTACTTCAACGCTTGTTCATGAGTCCAGAGTGCATTTATTGCGGCACTATGACCCACGCCCCCATCTGCGTGGATTATCCTGTGTTCGGGGTTGGGAAACCTGTTCATCATCAGCCTTTGCAACGGCGCTCGCTAGGTTCTGATCAAACAGTGGCACATCAGAACGTTTCATGATCAACACCAACAACGCTCCGGCAAAGAACCCACCCACATGGGCTGCCCAAGATACATCACTGTCGTAAAACGCAATGAGGCTGTAAATCTGGAAGAGTATCCAGGCGCCCAATACCCAAAAGGCCGAGAGTCGCAAGGGTATGCGACCAAGAACAAGAACCCAGACCTTAACCTTGGGATGCAGCATCAAATAAGCACCCACGACGCCAGATGTGGCACCAGAAGCACCCACCAGCGGTGCCTCGGAAGTGGGGCTGATAGTCCCGTGAACATAAGCAGCAATCGCAGCACACAGCAGATAGAAGATCAAATACCGGAAATGCCCCATTGCATCTTCGATGTTGTCCCCAAATACCCAAAGGAACAGCATATTGCCTGCCAGGTGCATGAAATTTGCATGCATGAAGGAATAGGTTATGTAGCTCGCCTCAAAAGGAATTACTGCGAGGTCGGGCGGAATGTCCCGCAAATCACTGGCAACAGCCGGAATGTATCCATAGGAAATGAAGACTGAACCAAGCGCAGTTTCATTTCCGCTCGCAATCGCCGCAGACATCAGCCAAACCACCACATTGATGGCAATCAGAGCCAAAGTCACATACTGAAGCCTGATATTGACCAGCGAGTTCTTGTCGTGGAGTGGAATGAACATAGTGTCGGGACCTTACCGATTTCGGCAGACTATACCCTACCTGTTCTGACCCGGAACCCACAAGACATCATCTTTGCCAAGATTGTTTGCAGCACGCGCAGCCACAAAGAGATAGTCAGAAATCCGGTTCATATACAAAGAACAGGCTTTTGAAACATTCTCATTGTCATTTTGCGCCAATTCAACAATCAGTCGCTCCGCGCGTCTCGCAACAGTTCGTGCGAGATGAAGATTGGCTGCGAGCGGAGAACCGCCCGGCAATACAAAAGAGCGGAGAGGATCGAGCTTTGAATTCAGTGCGTCGATTTCGCTCTCAATCCGCTCAACCTGGGCATCTGTTACCCTAAGCGGCTCATATTCGAGTAGCGTTCCGTCATCCGGAGTTGCCAGATCAGCGCCGAGATCAAACAGATCGTTTTGAATACGCATCAATGCCTGATCCATATCTGATCCCGCTTCAGTATGAAGGCGTGCCATTCCAATGCAGGCATTTGTTTCGTCCACCGTGCCATAGGATTCTACACGAAGGTCAAACTTCTTGCGGCGTTCTCCATTGCCAAGTCCGGTCGTGCCATCGTCACCTGTTTTTGTATAAATCTTGTTTAGAACAACCATTGTGAATCAGGCCTTTGTTGAGAAATAAAGAGCAGACATGACAGCGATCACAGCCACGAACTGAAACAAAATGCGTAACCGCATCAGTTTCTGCGAACGACTGGGCGTGCCGCCTCTGGCCATATTGGTGAGGCCGAGGGCAAGAACGATGGCGACTGCCATCATGCCAATGATAGAAATGATATAAAGCATGACATCTCCAAACCTTAGATTGCTGGATATAGGGCAGTTTGACGAAATTTCACATGCGCCTTTTCGCGCATCAGGTGCCTCCCAATATAATACGATCAACCAGTCTTTGAGGCAGGAAGCGGCGGACGATGTTCATAAAGTGTGTTGGAACGGTCACGCCATAATGCGCTTTTGGATTTTTGGCATCGAGGGCGTGTTTAAGCTTTGCATACACAGCTTCCGGCGGGAGCGTGAATTTCGTAAGCGTATTCTTCGATTGTTTCTTCAACCGCTTCAATTCGCCTTCATATGCAGGTCGGTTTACTGAGTTCTCCCAATCAACATTTGCCAAAAACTGCTCCAACGCATTCTCCGAGAACCGGGTCGCAATCGGTCCGGGTTCTATGAGAGACACATGAATGTCTGTATTCGCCAGCTCCAGCCGCATCGTAGAAGCCAAACCTTCAAGGGCATATTTCGAGGCATTATAAGCGCCTCGGTAAGGCGCTGGAATCCAACCAAGGATCGACGAGCAATGCACAATCCGCCCATATCCTTGCTTGCGCATTATTGGCAACACGAGATTGGTCAGCTCATGCCACCCAAAAAAATTTGCCTCGAATTGGGCTCGCAACACATCCGTTGATAGATCTTCCACGGCACCGGGTTGCCCATACGCCCCATTGTTGAACAAGGCATCGAGGCGACCGCCTGTCGCTTGAATTACAGCACCAAACGTTTCATGGATTGTCTCAGGTTTTGTGTAATCGAGTATGTATGCAGAAACACCTGTATTTCTCAGACGCTCCAAATCTCCTTCGCCCCTACACGTTGCATGGACCTCCCAACCATCGCGATGTAGGAGTTCGGCACATTTCCATCCGATCCCGCTCGAACAGCCCGTAATCAGTATCTTCTTTTTCAACGCCCTCATCTCCGCAGCTGTTTTGTTAATCAATCCTAATAACCGAGAACCTGTGTATATCCCAAATTTCTGGGTCAAATAACATTAAGGTATTGAATTATATGAACATAAATACAAAGTAATTCATTTTATTGCAGTCTGAACTGCAATTAGCGCTCAGTGTATGGTTAGCGGTTCGGTTTCCAAAATATTAACAACTCTTCGATAACGTTCTTTATCGAATTAATCCATCGAGCTGGAGTGTTAAGCATGCTTTGGGAAATGTCTGACAAGGATTTTTTGATTTCCTTCGCGTTCATTTGCTGTTTCTCCTACATTGTAGGATGGCTGGTTGATCGAATCCTGGAAGGGTCTGGCTACGGCCATATTGGCAATTGGCTTCTCATTCTCACCGGCGCGTATACGGGGCTGTATTCTCTCAACAAGTATGGCTACGAATTCCACTGGGTACCGTTGTACACGCTTGGAGCAGCACTAGGCGGGGCGTTTGTGATCCTGTTTTCGATGTGCTTCATCAAGCGTTTCGCGAAGAACTAGAGCAATTTGAGTTCAATCGGAGACGACTGGACTTGAATGCGTAAATACATTCAGTGCGATAAAACGTTATCTCGGTTACACATGGCCCCGAAACGCTCTAAGCCAATTCCAAACCCATCATTTCGATGACATCCTGAGCTGTGTTTCCGGCCTCTCTCAGGGCACGCAGACTGGTCGATCTGTTTGATTTTGAGAGTTTGTTTCTCTGATTGTCAAAAACAAGATCATGATGGCGATACGAGGGTGATATCAGCCCAAGCAACTCCTGCAAAACCACATGTACCGCGGTAGCATCATAGAGGTCCTTTCCGCGAACCACATCGGTCACACCTTGCAAGGCATCATCCATAACACAACACAAATGATAGCTTGTGGGCGTATCCTTTCTTGCAAGTACCACGTCGCCCCATTTTTTTGGGGAAGCTTCGACAAAGCGCCCATCTTCAAACCAGTCAAATGAAGAAACCCCGACAGCACTTTCCATATCCAATCTCAATGCGTATCGTTCTCCCGAAGCGATAATCGATCGCTGTTCTTCCGCGTCCAGAAATCTCTCGTCGCCCGGATAAATCGGACTTCCATCCGGATCACGTGGCCATCGATTGCCATCCGCCTCTTTCTCCGCAACCTTTTGTCGAATTTCTGAACGGCTCAAAATAGAGGGATAAAGCAACTTCTGCTCTTCCAGCCGTTTGAGCGCAGAGCGATAAAACTCAAATTGCTGGGATTGACGTCGTGGTTCTTCGTCCCATTCAAAACCGATCCATTCGAGGTCTTCCAGCATTTGTTTTTCAAGTTCCGGCGTACATCTGGCGGTATCTATGTCCTCAATGCGCAGCAAACACTTTCCTTCAGCAGCCCGTGCAAGTTTCAGGTTGAGCAAAGCGGAATAGGCGTGGCCCAGATGCAATTCCCCGTTTGGGCTCGGTGCAAATCGAAAAACACGTTTTGGATCTGGCATCTGAAATCTCACACGAAGCTTTGTGGATCGACATCAATCTGCACGCGCAGATTTCCCCTTGGTTTTGGCCCGGATTTAAACCAGTTTCTTATCCAGTTTTGCACATTAAATCCACGTGGGGAATGAATCAAAAGACGAAAGCGATATCGTCCACGAACAAGCGCCAGAGGAGCTTCAGCAGGACCCAGAACACGAACATCTTCTGCAAGGGGGCAGGACAATCGTAACTCTCTGGCATAGGTTTCTGTCTCGCGCTTGTCTTTTCCGGAGATGATGATGGAAACCAGCTTGCCGAAAGGTGGAAGCGATGTGTTTTTCCGCGCTTCGATTTCTCTTGAAAAAAACTTTTCAGGAACGCCTTCGATAATGGAGGCAATCACCGGGTGCTCTGGCTGATAACTCTGCAACAGTCCCACACTTTCACCTCCTGCACGTCCGGCGCGACCTGTCACCTGATGCAGCAACTGAAAAGTACGTTCAGCAGCGCGAGGATCGCCATTTGCAAGACCGAGATCCGCATCGACCACACCGACAAGCGTCATCAACGGAAAGTTGTGCCCCTTTGCCACAAGCTGCGTTCCAATGATGATATCCGCCTCACCTTGCGCAATCGCATCCAGTTCGGCCCGCATGCGTTTGACGCCGCCGGCCATATCGGAAGACAAAACAATTGTGCGGGCATCGGGAAATGCATCAAGCGTTTCTTCAGCCAATCGCTCTACGCCCGGACCGCACGCAACCAGATGATCCAGTGTGCCACAGTTTGAGCACGCTTCAGGTGTGGGTTCGTTGTGGCCGCAATGATGACATTGCAAAACATTGCGGAACCTGTGCTCTACCAACCAGGCCGAACAATTCTTGCATTCAAACCGGTGCCCGCAAACCCGGCAAAGCGTGAGCGGTGCGTAGCCCCGACGGTTGAGAAAGAGCAATGCCTGCTCACCACGCTCAATGGTTTCTCCAACCGCCTTCATCAGAACCGGCGACAAAAATTTACCGCTTTTGGGTGGATCACGGCGCAGATCAACGGAAGAAAGCTTGGGCAATACTGCATCTCCAAACCGGCTTTCCAGTTTAAGATGACGATAGCGGCCCAATTGTGCATTTACCCGCGTTTCAATTGAAGGCGTTGCCGAACATAGAACTACCGGGCACTGTTCCATCTGCCCACGCAGCACGGCCATGTCCCGCGCATTGTAGAACACACGGTCTTCCTGCTTGTAAGCGAGGTCATGCTCCTCATCGACAATGATCAATCCCAGATTCTCAAACGGCAGATAAAGCGCCGATCTTGCCCCCGCCACCACCTGCAATTGCCCTGTCGCTACTTGCCTCCAGGTTTTCTCTCTCGCCCGCGGCGCGAGTTCCGAATGCCACTCGGCAGGACGGGTACCAAAGCGGTTTTCGAACCGTTCAAGAAACGTGGCTGTCAGGGCAATTTCCGGAATGAGAACCAGAGCCTGCTTGCCAGTTGCAAAGCATGCAGCCAAAGCCTCAAAATATACTTCGGTCTTGCCGGACCCCGTAACCCCTTCAAGAACTGTCACCCCTGCATCGCCTGAAGATATCGTTTGTGAAAGCGCTTCAGCAACTTCTGTTTGCTCGGTGGATAATTCCTGTTTGCCATACTCAGCATCCGGTTTCGCCTGAAGCGCTTGCGGGGGGAGCATGATGGTTTCAAGGGCACCCTGTTTAACCAAGCCATCAACAACAGATGGCGTCACACCTGCGGCATGAGCAAGCCCGGATTTGGTCCAATTCAAGCCATGGTCGGCAAAACTCATCACCGCCTGCCGCGCCGAAGTCAGCCTGTCTGGTGATGATCCTGAAAACGCGAGACCCGGCATATCAGGTTCAGGATCAAGAGCTGCGGGAACCCGCAACACCATTTTCAGCACCATGCCAGGTGGCGAAACCGTATAGCCTGCCACCCACTCAATGAAACGGCGCATCGGTTCTTTCATGGGCGGGCATTCGAACTTTTCGGAAACTTCGCGCAGTTTCTTCGGATCAACCGTATTGTCCGTCGGATCCCAAACCACCGCTGCCACTTCCCGGCTTCCAAGCGGAACTTTCACATAATCGCCTGGCCGCAATGACATCCCTTCCGGCACCGTATAGCTGTAGGGGCCATCGGTCGGAATTGGCAGGAGGACAGAGACGGTTTTCGCTTCGCTCAAAATGGGCTTTCAATTTGAAATCAATTTACGCTATTGAGTAAGACGATTCCGGATACAAAAAAAGGCAAAGACCCATGAAATTCTTCGTTGATACCGCAGATGTGGATGAAATCCGCGAACTGGCCGATACCGGACTGCTGGATGGCGTGACCACAAATCCTTCCCTGATCCTGAAATCAGGCCGCGATATCATCGAAGTAACGAAAGAAATCTGTGATCTTGTCGATGGTCCTGTGTCTGCAGAAGTGACTGCGCTTGACTATGACGGCATGATGAAGGAGGCAG
>JASJDO010000127.1 GCA_030065115.1 Rhizobiaceae bacterium
AAGGAACGCAAACCGACAATGGTTTTTCTGGATATCTGGTTGCAGGGATCACGCCTCGACGGCTTGGAAATTCTCGATGAAATCATGGCGCATCACCCCGAACTTCCCGTGGTGATGATCTCTGGCCATGGAAATGTTGAAACAGCAGTTTCTGCGATCAGGCGAGGGGCATACGACTTTATCGAAAAACCGTTCAAATCGGATCGGCTTTTGCTTATCGCTTCACGGGCACTGGAGGCTTCCAATCTAAAGAAGCAGGTAAAAGAGCTTCAAGAGCGTACCGCCGATATGTCCGAGTTGATTGGTGAATCTGCGGCCATGCAGCAACTTCAACAAACCATTGAGCGTGTGGCACCGAGCAATTCACGAATATTGATTTCCGGAGCATCGGGAAGTGGCAAGGAACTGGTTGCGAGAACCATTCACAAGAACTCCAACCGTAGTGAAGCGCCGTTTGTGGTGATCAGTGCTGCCAATATTACGCCGGAACGTATGGAACGTGAATTGTTTGGAACCGAAGACGCAGATGGTGAACCGAGAAAAGTTGGCGCGTTGGAAGAAGCACATGGTGGCACACTGTATCTTGATGAAATCGCGGACATGCCTTGGGGCACACAGAGCAAAATTTTACGTGTGCTCATCGAACAGAAATTTACTCGCGTTGGTGGTGACACCGAAGTCAAAGTTGATGTCCGTGTCATTTCCTCCACCGCTCAGAATCTCGAACAACAAATGAGTGACGGCAATTTCCGTGAAGATCTTTTTCATCGCCTTGCCGTCGTGCCGATACGGGTACCACCACTGTCAGAGCGCCGAGAAGATGTCCCAATCCTCGCCAAGGCATTCATGAAGCAGATTGGACGCCAATCTGGCATTCTGAGTTGTCGAATCGCGGATGACGCGATGGCAGTTCTGCAAGCGCATGACTGGCCGGGAAACATCCGTCAGTTGCGGAACAATATTGAGCGATTGATGATTTTGTCACGGGTCGAAGATGGCACAACGGTTACCGCTGACATGCTGCCAAAGGAAATCGGTGAAATGCTGCCCAATGCCGGCGGTTCAGGTGGCGAGCATTTGATGTCTCTACCGTTGAAGGAGGCGAGGGAGGCATTTGAACGCGATTACCTCGCGGCACAGGTTGGAAGATTTGGTGGAAATGTCTCGCGCACAGCCGAATTCGTTGGTATGGAACGTTCTGCATTGCACCGGAAGCTCAAGTCACTAGGGTTGACGGACAAGAAAACTGATCAAAAGGCGGCGGAATAGTCATGCGGATCCTTATTTGTGGCGCTGGTCAGGTCGGCTATGGCATCGCAGAACGACTTTCGCGGGAAAACAACGATGTTACGGTCATCGACAGTTCCGCAGAACTGGTGCAGAACATTCAGGATAAGCTGGATGTTCGTGGCTATGTAGGTCATGGATCACATCCTGATGTTTTGGCGATGGCCGGCGCTGAACAGGCAGAGATGATCATCGCGGTTACGCTGTATGACGAAGTCAACATGGTTGCCTGTCAGGTTGCACATTCGCTTTTCAAAGTGCCCACCAAAATCGCCCGAATAAGAGCGCAAAGCTACAAACAGGCGCATTGGCAAAATCTATTTACCAGTGCGCATATGCCCATTGATGTGATCATTTCGCCTGAAATTGAAGTGGGCGAAGTTATCATGCGACGGGTGGCATTGCCGGGTGCGCGCGATCTTGTCCTGTTCAATGAAGACACCGTTGCAATGGTCGCAATTGAATGTGATGAGAATTGTCCGCTGATCGACACACCCTTGTCTCAACTGACAGAGCTGTTTCCTGATCTCAATGCCGTCGTATGCGGCATATCTAGAAAAGGTGAAATGATCACCCCGAGATCATCTGATCAAATTCTTCTTGGTGATACCTGCTATGTCATCACCGACCGCCAACAGGTCCGCAGAACCGTTTCCATTTTTGGTAAGGAGAACCCCGAAGCAAGCCGTATCGTTATTGCAGGAGGTGGTAACATAGGGGTGTATCTTGCCAAGCGCATTGAAGACCGTTTGCCCAATGCACGGGTTAGAATTATTGAAAATTCGAGACAGTCTGCAGAAAAACTCGCAGATGAATTACGCAGAACGATAGTGTTGCACGGGAGTGCGCTGGACGACACGATTTTGCAGGAAGCTGGCGTTGAAGATACCGATCTGATGGTGGCGATCACCAACAATGATCAGGTTAATATTCTATCCAGCGTTCTTGCCAAAAAGTTGGGTTGCAAGCGAAATCTGTCATTGCTCAACAACGTCGGATATCACGATTTTACCCGCAGTCTGGGCATCGATGATTTTATTAATCCAAGAAGCGTAACGATTTCGCGGGTTTTGCAATATGTCAGGCGAGGGCGCATTCGCGGTGTATATTCAATTGAGAATGGTGCTGCGGAGGTCATTGAGGCCGAAGCGTTAGAGTCTTCACCTTTGGTGGGCAAACCATTGCGCGAGCTTGAACTGCCTGCAGGAGTAAGAATAGGCATGATTTCTCACGAGGGAACGCTGATCAAACCAACCGGTGACGTGATAATCAAGCCGAATGACCGTGTGGTCATGATCGCCTTGAATGAATATGTTCCCGAGGTCGAAGAAATGTTCCGAGCGAGCAAAGACTTTTTCAGATGAGTGGGCGTAGATGACAACCGTTGTCTTTTATCTTGCCGCTCTGGCTTCCATCCTTTCTGCGTCATTGTTGCTTCCTGCGTTGGTCGCCTTCGGATTAGAGGAAACTGCGATCGGTTATCGCATGCTGATGTACTCGGTCTCCGGAGGTTTTGTATCAATCGCAATTTTGTTGACCATTCTAGGCAAGACCGGAGGATTGGAAAGAAATAACGCCATATTGCTGACTGTGGGGAGTTGGATTTTCTTCCCATCAATCATGACACTGCCGATCGCCGACTTGAGTGGAATTGGCTACACGGACGCATTTTTTCAATCAGTATCCGGCTTTACCACGACCGGTGCGCTGATATACGAAAACCCGGATAAGATACCTACGAGCGTGTTGTTTATGCTGGCGCAACTTCAGTGGCTTGGCGGTCTTGCTACTTTGGTCACCTTGATTTTGGTGCTTGCACCATGGGAAATTGGGGGCCTGCCACAAGTAGCAAGTGCGAGTGTTGCAGCCTCAATCGTTGCCTCTCAATCCCGATTGGTAGCGTTTTGTGGACGGATATTCAGAATATATTTCACCATTACCGCTGCCTGTTTTGTATTGTTGATATTGGCTGGCGTATCGCCGCTGAATGCAGCAATATTTGCTTACACATCAGTCTCGACAGGCGGCATCGTTCCGGTGTCAGGCTCGGTAGATGAGTTGCTGGGTGGAAACGGCATGATAATCGTCTCTTTGTTCCTCCTGGCGGGTGCAACGAGTATATTCTGGCTGCAAGACCTGTTTCGTCTGGACATTCGGAAATTGCTCCAGCACCGGGAGAGCTATTTTATGATAGCAGGCGTAGGCGTTATTTCTCTATATATCGCCTATGTATTGATCTCTGCAGCGGGTTCATCAACAATTTTGCCGGTCAATCGTGCCGTAAGTGAAGGCGTTCTCAATGCAACGTCGCTCATTTCAACGTCCGCTTTGCAATCGCGGCCGGGTGTGTTTGCGCTGCTTCCGCCAACGCTCGTCCTGTTGCTCGTTTTTGTGGGTGGGGGCTGCTACTCAACATCAGGAGGAATCAAGTTCTTCCGCATAGGTGGTATGTATTCTTTGGCAAGAAACGAGTTGGATCGTTTGCTTTATCCAAGTGTGGTTCGTCCCCGAAAATTCGGAAATACGGAGTTTAATCTGGACTTTATGAAGGCAGTATGGAGCCTTTTCGCCATTCTTGTCGCTACACTTGGTGTAATCACCTGCATGCTGTCCTTCTCTGGACTTTCGTTTCAACCGGCATTTACAGCTGCTATGGCTGCAATATCCAATGCTGGACCGCTTTATGGAGAATTTTGGGACTTCTCTGCAAGTGGAGAATGGCCTGCATACCATGCTTTGCTTGAGAGCCAGAAAGTGATCTTGTCGCTGGGCATGATCCTTGGCAGGCTTGAGGTAATTGCCGTTTTTGCGGCTATTACGGTTTTGTTGCGTTCAATTAGATGATTATACAGAAGTTTCCCTTGAAAACATTCTTTGTCATTCTCTATAGTTGTGGTCGCGGGATTTATTCGGTGAATTGGGACGACATGACATTGAACATCGGTCGTGAGGGTAGCCTTTCACAACAAGAAGAATAAGAACAAGAACAAAAGAAAGACGTGAAAGAATGGCGGACAAACAACAAAATCTTCAAGATGCATTTCTCAATGAAGTCAGAAAACAGAAAATCCCACTCACAATTTTTCTGGTAAATGGCGTGAAACTGAACGGCGTTGTAAGCTGGTTTGACAATTTCTGCGTATTGTTGCGCAGAGATGGCATCTCACAACTGGTATATAAACACGCGATCTCGACCATCATGCCCGGCGCTCCGGTGTTGATGGGTGATAATAAAAACGAAGAAGAAGGCTGAGCAAAGACGCTCTGGTCCGTTTCGTTCGTTAATAGATTTGGGCATTGACAGGACTGGTCTTAGTTGACTGACCACAAGAAAAGCAATCCGACGAAATTTCAATGGACTGCAGAGCAGGCACAGAAACCGGAACGGGCAATTGTCATCGTTCCGGAGTTCACTCAGGATGCCCAGCGTTCTCGCGAAGCAAGACTGGAAGAGGCGATAGGCCTTGCGCGCGCAATTTCGCTGGATGTTGTCGATTCAACCGTCATTCTGGTTAAGCGTGTAACCCCCGCCACCCTGATCGGAAAGGGGCGTGTCGATGAGCTCGCGGGCGTAATCGCAGCGCAGGATATCGGTCTTGCAATTATCGATCATGCCATAAGTCCCAAGCAGCAACAAAACCTCGAAAAAGCCTGGAACTGTAAGGTTCTTGATCGGACAGGGCTTATCTTGGAGATATTTGGAGAACGGGCGCAGACAAAAGAAGGTCGGCTGCAGGTTGAGCTGGCACATTTGAATTATCAAAAGGGCAGGCTGGTCAGGACATGGACCCACCTTGAACGCCAAAGGGGTGGATTGGGATTTGTGGGTGGGCCCGGCGAAACCCAGATCGAAGCGGACAGAAGAATGATTCAAGAGCGGATCAACCGACTTGAACGCGACCTTGAAAAAGTGCGTAAAACACGCAGTCTGCACCGGTCAAAACGCAAGAAAGTACCTTACCCAGTTGTTGCTCTGGTCGGTTACACAAATGCTGGCAAGTCAACCCTTTTCAATCGCCTTACAGGCGCCGATGTTATGGCGAAAGATTTGTTGTTTGCTACTTTGGATCCGACTTTGCGGCAATTGAATCTTCCCGAAGGTACCCGGGTAATTTTGTCTGATACGGTTGGGTTTGTATCAAACCTGCCGACACATCTGGTTGCTGCTTTCAGGGCAACACTGGAAGAAGTGATTGAAGCAGAACTTATCTTGCATGTTCGCGATATTTCTCACGAAGATACCGACGCACAGGCAAATGATGTTTATGACATATTGGATCAACTCGGGGTAGGCGAAAAAAACTCCAGTCCGGTTGTTGAGGTATGGAATAAAATTGATCTTCTGGACGATGCGCCCAAGGATGCTATGAGCGAACGCACCGTTGAGGAAGTTCCGCCAATCATGGTTTCGGCACAAACAGGTGAGGGGGTTGATGAACTCCTTGCCCGGATCGAACAACGAATTGGTGATCCAGACAATGTGATAGAAATCATGCTGCCACTCAAATATCTGAACTTGCTGCCACAGCTTTATCAGGATGCGCAGGTGTTGGAACGCCATGACGAAGAGGACGGAAGTGTGTCATTGAAACTGAGAGTTCCAAAATCTTTGCGCAACACAGTATTGCCGTTCAGGATTTCGAAGGCCTAGTTACGCGGTCTTTGCTTTAGACTTGGCTTCGTCCCAAAGCCTGTCCATTTGCTCCAGCGTTGCGTCTTGCAGAGTTTGACCTGAAGACTTCAAAGCGCTCTCAATATACGCAAATCGCCTCTTGAACTTGGCATTACACCTGCGCAGGGCATTTTCCGGATCAATCTTCAAATGTCGACAGAGATTGACCAAGACAAACAGAAGATCACCGATTTCTTCTTCTTGTTCCAAGGCCCCCTGGCTTTCCAAAGCCTGTTCAAACTCTTCCGTTTCTTCCCGAACCTTCGCCAGAACCGCACCAACGTCATTCCAGTCAAAACCCACCTTTGATGCGCGTTTTTGCAATTTGAGAGCTGCAGTCAGGGCAGGGAGGCCGAACGGAACATCGTCTAAATAAGACTTGGCCTCATGTTTCGAAGGCAGGCCCAGTTTCGCCCGACGTGCTTCAGCTTCTGATTTTTCTTCAGCCTTAATTCGTTCCCAGGTCCCTTCTTCCATTCCCTTGGCAGAATACTCCTCTGCCGTCACATCTTCCGTTCCAAACACGTGGGGATGGCGCCGGATCATCTTCGCTGTTATCCCCTCCACCACATCACCAAAATCAAAATGACCGGCTTCAGAAGCCATCTGTGCGTGATACACCGATTGAAGGAGGAGGTCGCCCAGCTCTAGCCTCAAATCATCCATGTCACCGCGCTCTATCGCATCGGCTACTTCGTAGGCCTCTTCTACCGTATAGGGAGCGATGGACGCAAAACTCTGCTCAATATCCCAGGGGCAACCATTAACCGGATCTCGGAGGCGGGACATTATTTCCAATAATTTTGATATATCTGATGATGGCTGGATCACAAGTTTTACCTTCCAACGATTTTACCCTTGAATACGTTACACGGCCTATTAAACTCTGTTGCAACGAAAATGCGCATAAACAACAACAAATGTGCTGGGAGGATTAGCTGGCAATGCTTAACTCAATCAAGACTGTCATGTGGGCGGCAGCGTTTATTGGCTTATTGCTGGCAGTGGATTCACCCGCATCCGCCAAGATCATTCTGAAGGAAAAAGTCACCTACTATAAGGTGTCCGGAAAAACCGGAAAACAAATCTTCAAAAGCATGCTCGACAATGGTCCGAAAATTGGGCGAAGGAATGAACATGCTCTGGCAACAACCGAGTTTGATTATGATGTTACCAACCTTGATGTGGGAATAAAAAACGGCCGCTGCATTTTTAATAATCTTGATGTGGTGGTGCGGGTTAAATATCTCTACCCTAGTTGGCGAGGAAATGGCAGCGCCAGCAAGGCAACCAGAGCAGCGTGGAAAACGTTCGAGAAATCAGTAATCTGGCACGAAGGCCAGCACGTAAAAATAGCGATGGAATACGCCAAAGAGTACGAGAAGGTACTCAAGAAAATGAAGCTCAGAGTTAGCGATGATTGCAGCAAGGCCAATGCGCTTTCCAAATTCGGAGCTGTCCGCGCAGCTCTTAAACACAACCGCAAACAACGCCGATTCGACCGCCGGGACTTGAGACGCGGCGGCCGTGGCTACGAGGCGCAACTCCAGCTTTTAAAAGCAAAGTAGGGCGATTGCCACATCCAATTCCAAGCATCAAGAATGTTGTCTTTGACATTGGTAATGTGATCATTCAATGGCAACCTTATGAAGCGCTAAAATCCATCTTTCCTGATCCGGAAGCGATGCATCGCACACTCATCGAAATTGGGTTTTTCGAATGGAATATCGAGCAGGACAGGGGGCGTAGTTGGGAAGACGGGTTAGCACTCATTGCCGAAACCCAGCCCGAATACCTTCACATTTTCGAAGCATACCTTAGAAATCTCGACACTGCGCATAGCAAACAAGTGGATGGAATAAAACATATTGTCGAGAAACTGCATGCCAACGCCATGGATTTGTATGGCTTATCCAACATAAGCAATGAGGCCTACCAGCACGTATTGACCGCTGCACCACATCTAAATCTGCTTCAGCATGCAACCATTTCAGCGGAAGTTGGGATGGTAAAACCGGATCGCGATATTTTTGAATACTGTTTGCGTCACGACAATCTTGATCCTGTAGAAACGCTTTTCATTGACGATTCATTGGCCAACTGCAAATCCGCAGTGGCGTGTGGAATGAAAGCCCATCTTTTCAAAAATGCAGAAAATTTGGCACAAGAGTTGATCGAACTGGGACTGTATTAGTGGGGCGCCTTTATATGTCAAACTAAATCGCATAATATATATTATGGAACTTTCTAATATGCACTTAAAGTACAAGCATTTATGCCCGCTGACGCATCCAGAATGCATATACAGTTATCAGAACAAATATCGCTAATATTGGCAGAAAGAAATAATCCAGATATCCGATAACTGTTGTTAAACCAAACAGGCCAAACAGCAGCGATAAGATTGGAGTAAAACAACAAATCGCGGTAATTACGCTACCAACAACGCCAACCTTCAGAAGCTTGTTATTTGTTGAAGCGCTCAATTCAGCTTTCACCCATTTACAATGCGTTTGGCAATTTTACTGGCAATTGGTGCCGCAAAAATGATCACGCAAAACGCTATCGGCCATGTCGGTGCCCAGGCATTCATCCAGATCGAGAGTTTGAAACCGGATATTCCAAGATTGAGCAGCGTCACAGCACCAGAAACAAAAAAGGTCATCAAACCCGTCAACAGCAATTGAAAGACGCGAATTTCATATTTGGCTGGGATCATGCGTATAAGACCATTCCATCATAAGCTGGCTGAATCGATTTTGGGAGTTCAGAACTTAGAACCTTATAGTCCAGTGGAATGTGCATGTGGGTCAAAATTCCGCGAGCGGGTTTCAATTTGCTCAACCAGTCGATGCTTTCAGAAACACTGAAATGGCTTGAATGCGGTTTGTATTGCAGCGCATCAAGGATCCATACATCAAGGTTCTTGAGATAATTCATCGAACTTTCCGGAAAATCGCTGACATCAGGCGAATAACACAATCCGCCGTTTGAAAAATCGCCATCGGACGAGAATCTGAAACCCAGGGAATGTATTGAACCATGGGTTTGCAATACGGGCAGGGCGTAAATATCACCCCCCTCACCTGACACGATTACAGGCTTGAACGCTTCCATTTCATAGGCATTCAGAATTGGCGGATACATGCTGCCTTCAGGCTGCTTGAAGCAGTAACCAAAGCCTTCATCCAGGCGACTTTGGGTAAGTTGATCTGCATAAATCGTTACACGAGTGCGTTTCGCGAGCGCGTAACCACGCAAATCATCAATTCCATGGACATGATCCGCATGCGAATGCGTATAAAGAACCGCGTCAATATTTTCAACATTGGCGTTGAGCATTTGTTGTCGAAAATCTGGACCTGTATCCACAACAACGATTGTTGTGCCATTCTCAGAAACGCGCTCGACCAACAAACTGCAGCGCAAACGTCTATTTTTCGGGTCGCTCGGATCGCATGCGCCCCAATCACCGTTGATGCGTGGCACACCCGGTGATGATCCGCACCCCAGTATCGTGAAACGCAATTTCTCACTCATCTGGAATCAGGAACTTTATTGAACAGTTCAAAGAAATTATCGGTCGTCTGGTGCCAGATTACCTCAGT